>JAFAOZ010000199.1 GCA_019247395.1 Vulcanimicrobiota bacterium
CGTCGCGTCTCATCGCGCGCAGCGTATCGTCGTCGGTGTCGATGTACTCCTGAAGGTCGACGCTGATCACGAGCGTCGATGGCCCGCGCAGATCGAAGCCCATCACCAGCCCCGAGTATTGATGTTTGAGCGGCGCCATCGCGGCGATCGCGGCGTCGTTTGCCCGTTGCTGCGGCGTCGACGAGTTGCACGCCGTTAGGAGTGCGGCGAGAAGGGCGTAGCAGGCGCGACGCAGTTCGTTCATCGCGTTGAAACGATTCGGCCACGGCGGTCCGCTACCATGCGCTAGTGGACGGCATTACATGGGCGGCAAGCGCGATGGTCGCCGCGCGAACGAGGCTCGAGATCGCGACTGATAACCTGGCGAACCTTTCAACCGAAGGATTTCGGCGCGTCGCCGCACGCGGCGCGTTGACCGGCACGGGGGTGTCGATCGAACGCTCGCGCGGGCCCGCGACCGCGCCGGGAACGCCGAGCGGGGTCGATGCAATCGCCGAAATGATCGACGTGCTCGCGGCCGAGCGTTCTTTCGAAAGCGCGCAAAAAGCCGTCACCGCAATCGACCAGTCGCGGCAAAAATCCGCGGAAGCCGCGCGGATTCAGTAGCGATGGACCGAGCACTTTTTGCCGCGGCGAGCGGAATGTCAGCGCAGCAACGCAATCTCGAAACGATCGCGGACAATCTCGCCAATGCCGGAGTCGTCGGTTTCAAAGGCTCCGTACAACGCTTCGCCGAGCTGACCGCGCCGGGCCGCGGCGGAGTCGGTACGCTCTCTCTCGGCGCGCGCGTCTTCTTTAAGCAGGGAAAGCTGGCGCGCAGCGCCGGTCCGTTCGATCTTGCGATTGACGGGCCTGGTTTCTTTACGGTCGTCGACGCGCACGGCCGGCGTTATTACACGCGCGACGGTCAATTCGCGCGCGCGTCCGACGGTACGTTGCGCGACGCGCGCGACATGCGGCTCGACGGCATTCGAATTCCCGCCGACGCGCTCACGGCGACCGTTCTCGCCGACGGCAGCGTTCAGGCTAGTTTTGCAAAGGGCCCGGCACACGCCGTGGGACGAATCCGGCTCGCCGAGTTCGCCGCGCCGGAAGCGCTGCGCTCGATCGACGGTGCGCTCTTCGGGGCGACGCGTGAATCGGGCGCCGCGCGAACGGTCACCCCGGGCAGCGACGATGGTCCGAAATTGCGATTCGGCATGTTGGAGGAATCGAACGTGACCATCATCGACGCGATGATGCAGATCTTAACGGCTCAGCGCGCTTACGAAGCCAACGCGAAAGGCGTCCAAGCCGCCGACGAAATGCTGCGCATCGCCAACAATTTGCAGCGTGGATAGCGTCACCGCGCAGCGCGTGGGTCAAACGATCGAGGCGATGCTGCTCGCGCCGATTCTCAGGCCGATCGTAGCCGGGACGAACGTCGTGGGCGATTACGAGCTCGATTTGCTCGCCGGTGAGATCGCTCGACACGACGGTATGGGATTCGCGCAGCTCATCGCGCGTCGTTTACAGCACGCGTCGTGAGCGGTCCGGATGCCCGCGACGAGGCGGTTCGCTCGCTGCTGCCACTGGTGCGCAGAGCGGCCCGGCGTTTGAAGCGGGTGGTTCCGGCGCTCGGTGTGGACGATCTCGTCGGCGATGGCTGCGTCGGGCTTATACGCGCCATCGACTCCTTCGATCCGGCACGTGGTCCGCATATCGCGGAGTACGCACGACGACTTGTGGTGGGCGCGATGCTCAACGGTATCAGGCGGATGGACCCGGTCTCCGAACGCGCGCGGCGTATCGTGCGTGAGAGTGAAAATCAGCGCTACGCGCTTGCCGCCGAGCGAGGCAGCGTGCCAAGTTCGGCGGAGATGGAACGTCGTTGCCCCGGCTATCGACGTGCCGTTGCCGCAGCCCATCAGGGACAGCCGTTGTCGCTCGACGCGCCGCTTCCGCGCCATGAGTCGCTCGTGTATGACTGGGGCGACGATCCCGCGAGCATCGTCGAACGCCGCCTCCAGCGTGCGTATCTCGCCGAACTGGTTGCAGCTTTGCCCGGACGCCAGCGCGATCTTGTCGTCATGCATTACTTCAAGGAAACATCGCTGCGCGCGATTGGCCGCCGTCTTGCGATCTCTCCGCAGCGCGCATCGCAGCTGCATACGAGCGCGCTCACGAAACTGAAGCGTTGGGTGCATGCTGCGCCGCCTTGAGCTCGATGACCCTCATGCAGCGCTTGCTGCCCAGCTCGGTACAACTGCATCAGAAGCCATCGTGCCCCTCGTCCCGGACGGCGAGCTCGAAACACCGCTATCACCGCACGATCGGCCGCGATGGGTTCGAGATGCGGTCGCCGTGTCACAGCGCGCGCGCGAACTCATCGCGCGGCTTCGCCCCGTCGCAGTGCGCGTGCTCAGCTTCTGGGATCATCGCATCCGTGCAATCGTGGTTGGCGAATGTTGCGTCCGCGTCGATGCCAGCGGTTGTTATCGGATTGACGGTTAGCCGGTTTTGCTGCAGCGATGGTGCTCGGTCACCAGCGGGTTGATCGGCCGTTGAAGAGCCTGCGGCGGCGGCGATCGCTCCCTAACCACTGATGGGCAGCAGGTGCGCGAGCACTGCGATGGCGACGGTGGCGGTGCCGGCGAGGACGAAATAGATCAGGGCTCGCGTTACGAGCAGTACGTCGTGGGCGTCGCTGAGCTGCCGTTGCATGAACGAATCTCCTCTCGTTTACGAAAAGAGTCTCGC
>JAFAOZ010000214.1 GCA_019247395.1 Vulcanimicrobiota bacterium
CCGAGCGGCAGCGGAACCACGACGCACCGCCTGCGGGCCGGCGAGAGTTACGAGATCCCGTATCGCTGTTTGGTTCCGGTCAATCGAGACGCATTGCTCGTCGCCGGGCGCTGCATTTCGACGACGCACGAGGCGCTGGCGTCAACGCGTTTGACGCCGACGGTGATGACCCTCGGACAAGCGGCAGGCACGGCGGCGGCGATGGCGAGTGAAACCGGCACGCGCGTCGCGGACGTCGACGCAAAAACGCTGCGCGCGCGTCTCGTTGCGGACGGCGTTCTGCTGTGAACGGCGCGCTCGCGCAAGCCTTTGCCTACGGCGTTAGCGTACGATTCGCCGACCTCGGCGATTGGGGCCGCGACGAGCTGCGCGCGGAGTACGATCCGGCGATTCCGGAGATCCGGCTGAACCTTCGCGTTGCCGCCGCAATGACGGCGGGCGAATTGGGCGAGTTTGTCGCGCTTGCGGTCGGCCACGAGCTCTACCACCATCGCGAGCAGATCGGTGAGGTTGCGGTCCTCAAGGACCGGCGCGCACGAGAAACGGCCGCGGCGGACTTCGCGCACGAACTGCTCGGGCGATCGTCGTGAATTTGTTTGCTGGAATCGACGGCGGACAGAGCTCGACGGTCGCCGTTGTCGGCGACGAACGCGGGCGGATTCTCGGGCACGGCAGCGCCGGCCCCGCAGACGAGATCGGCGCAACGAGTTCGTCGACCCGGCTGCGCGACGCGCTGCACGCCGCGCTCGAATCGGCCTGTCGAAACGCCGGCCTTGCGCCTGAGAGTCGCTTTGATGCGATCGTCGCGGGTGTGAGCGGTTACGACGGCCGGGTCTACGGAGCAAAGCCGGCGCTGCCGTCCCAGCGCAGCCTGCTGCTGCACGACACGCCGATCGCCCATGCCGGTGCGCTGGCGGGGCATTCGGGCATCGTGATCATCGCGGGAACGGGTTCGGTCGTATTCGGGCGCGATGACGGCGGCCGAACTTGGACCCTCGGCGGATGGGGCTATCTCTTCGGCGATGAAGGCAGCGCGTTCAGCATCGTCCGGCGGGCACTTTCAGCGATGATGCGCGCGCAGGATGACGGCGATGCTTCGCTTCGTGCGGAAACGCAAGCGGCGTGCGACTTCTTCGCCGTGCCCTCGCTGCGCCGGCTCGTGCATGCCTTCTATAAGAATGAAATCACGCGCGACCGTCTGGCGACCTTCGCTCCCGGGGTCATGCAGATGGAGGCTTTTAGATCGCTGGCCGATCGCGGGGCGGAGCGCCTTGCGGCGCTAGCGAGAAACGCGGTAGCGGCGGGTGCGCCGCCGCGCATCGCTTTCGTTGGCGGCGTCTTTGCCGCGGAGCGCTTTCGACAAGCCGTGAGCGCGGCGATCCTGCGGGCCCTTCCGCGCGCCGAGATTGTCCAGCCGCGATACGAGCCGGTCTACGGCGCGCTGCTCCTTGCGTATCGTGAGTTCGGGCGCGATCCGATCGAGCTGCACCGATGAGTCTGCTCGAGGGGCTGCGCCGCGGCCTCATCGTCTCCGTGCAGGCGTGGCGCGGCTCGGCGCTCGACGATCCGCACGTGATTGCCGCGATGTCGCGCGCGGCCGCGGAGAGTGGCGCCGTTGCCGTGCGGATCGAAGGCGCGCGCAACCTGAGCGCAGTGCGCACGCGCCTGGAAGTGCCGATCGTCGGCCTCATCAAGCGTGAGTATCCGGGCTACGAACCGTACATCACGCCGACGATTGCCGAGGTGCACGCCGTCGTCGCCGGCGGCGCCGAGATCGTCGCTTTCGATGCCACGCCGCGCGTTCGCCCGGACGGGAGCAGCATAGAAGCGCTCGTTTCGGAAATCCATGCGCGCGGGCGGCTCGCGCTCGCCGATTGCTCGACGAGTGCCGATGGCGCCGCGGCGCTCGCGTGCGGTGCGGATGTTCTGGCGACGACGCTCTGCGGTTACACGCCTGAAACGGCGGGGCGAACGCTGCCGGCGCTCGATCTCGTCCGAGAACTGGCTGCGCTCGCGGCGTTTACCGTTTGCGAAGGCGGCGTCCGTTCACCCGCCGAGTTGCGTGCCGCGCTCGATGCCGGCGCCGATGCAGTCTGCGTCGGCAGCGCTATTACAAATGTCGACTGGCTCGTTCGCGAGTTTGCAGGGGCCGCCGATAGAGTTTTTTAAAACTGCCTCGGGGAGAAAAGCTTCTTTTGGTTGAGAATAGAGCGCAGCCCGCGGGGTTAGGCGGTGGATTTTGGACGGCAACCGCGATACTGACGGTGCTTTCGATCGCGGCAATCGTCTTTTGGTCCATATTTCCGATCGAAAAGTACCTTCCGGCGGCCATCATTACGGCGCGCCAAGTGGATTTGCTCTTCCGTTTCATGGCGGCCAGTGGCAGCGCGCTTTGGATTTTTGTCGCAGGCTATCTGATCTACTTTTCCATCGCCTTCCGCGCGCGGGCAACCGATCCGCCGGACGCGATCGGCCTTCAGGTGCACGACAACAACAAGTTGGAGTTCTGGTGGACGCTCCTCCCAGCGCTGTTCGTCGTGTTGCTCTCGATCGTCAGTGTGCGAATCTGGTATCAGGTGATGCTGGAGCCGGAGAACGGCATCGTCGTTCAGGCAATCGGTCACCAGTTTTATTTTTCGTTCCGTTATCCGCAGATCAACGGCGAGGTGACGGACGAAATGCACCTCCCCAAAGGCGTTCCCGTCACGTTGAACCTCACGTCGGCCGACGTCATCCATGGTTTTTGGGTTCCGGCCATGCGGCTGAAGAACGATACGGTTCCAGGCCTCGTGACGACGATTAAATTCACGCCGATCCGCGACGGCCGTTACCCCATCATCTGCACCCAGTTTTGCGGAGTGCTGCACAGCGAGATGGACAAGCAGTACCTCGTGATCGAAGAAAAGCCCGCATTCGACGCTTGGTTTAAGACGTGGCAGCAGAAGAACGCGCACGTCAGCAACGCGCTTCCCGCAGCCGGAGGTGAAGCGGTCTCGCTGCAGGGCGGTAATGCCGCCGCCGGCAAGGCGCTCTTCGCGCAGAAATGCAGCGCCTGTCACAAGGTCGCGCCGTTTAGCCAGACGCTCGTCGGACCGGGGCTTGCCGGCGTTCTTCACGACCCGTCGCATCCCAACTTGGTGAACAACCAGCCTGCGACGCCGCAGAACGTCGCGGGAATTCTCGAGAACGGCTTTACCGGCAGCATGGGTACGATGCCAAACGCGGCGGCCAACGGGCTTTCTACTCAGGATATTGCAAATCTGGTTGCATTTCTCGACAGTTTGAAGTGAGAATGACTAAGAATCTATGGCAGTAGCAGCGGTACATTCAGGCGGGATTGCCGACCATATTCACCCGGAGCCTCAGGGCTTCGTCCGGCGATACGTTTTTTCGCTCGATCATAAGATCATCGGCATCCAGTACATCATCACCGCCTTCGTCTTTTTCCTGTTGTCGGGCTTGCTTGCGGAAGTGATCCGGACGCAGCTCCTCAACCCTAACGGCGGGTTCGTCTCGTCCGATACGTACAACGAGGTCTACAGCGTCCACGGAAGCGCGATGGTCTGGCTCGTCATCATCCCGCTGCTGACGGGCGGATTCGGGAATCTCGTTTTCCCGTTGCAGATCGGGGCGCGCGACGTGGCGTTTCCCTGGCTCAATATGTTGAGCTTCTGGATCTTCCCGGTCTCCGGCCTGATGCTCTTCGCGTCGTTCTTGATGGGCGCGCCGACCGCCGGCTGGATGGAGTACCCGCCCGTCTCGCTGCAAGGCGCCGCCGGAACGTCGATGTGGTGCGCCGCGATCTTCTTAGTCGGCGTGAGCTCGACCATGACCGGCAGCAACTTCGTCGACACCATTTTGAAGATGCGCGCGCCCGGAATGACGTTCACGCGGATGCCGCTCTTCTGCTGGGGGCAGTTCGCGACCGCTCCGCTGCTGATGATTGCGACGACCGCGCTCGCGGCGGCGCTGGCGGCGCTCTTCATCGAGCGACAGTTCGGCGTGCCGTTCTACGACCCGACCAAAGGCGGCAGCCCCGTCATGTGGCAGCACATGTTCTGGTTCTACTCGCATCCGGCCGTCTACATCATGATATTGCCGGCCTTCGGGATCATCTCCGAAGTGCTACCGACCTTCTCGCGCAAACCGATCTTCGGCTACAAGCTTATCGCGTTCTCCTCGATGGCGATCGCGCTGGCGGGCTTCATGGTCTGGGCGCACCATATGTTTACGTCGGGTCTCGCGCCCTTCTTGCAGTTGCCGTTCATGATCCTCACCTTCATAATCGGCGTGCCGACGGGCATCAAAATTTTCTCGTGGACCGCGACGCTCTTCGGCGGCAAGATCCACTTTTCGACCGCGATGCTCTTTGCGCTTGGCTTTATCGGCCTCTTCACGCTCGGCGGCATCACCGGGATTTTCTTAGCGGCGATTCCATTTGATCTGCACGTGCACGGCACGTACTTCATCGTGGCGCATCTGCACTATGTGCTGGTGGGGGGAAGCCTCATGGGCGTCTTTGCCGGTATGTATTACTGGTTCCCGAAGATGTCGGGCCGGCTGCTCAACGAGACGCTCGGCAAGTGGCACTTCTGGCTCTTCTTCCTGGGCTTTAACGGCACGTTTATCCCGATGCATTGGCTTGGAATGCTCGGCATGCCGCGTGAAGTCGCTACGTACGATCCGCAGTTTGCGTTCTGGAATCGCTTCGAGTCAGTCGCGTCGTACTTGATGGCGTTCTCGATATTGATCTTTTTCGTGAACGTGCTCTGGAGCATTCGCAACGGCAAACGCTCGGGCCCCAATCCGTGGGGTGGACGCACGCTGGAATGGCAGATTCCGTCGCCGCCGCACTACTACAACTTCAAGCATATCCCGACGGTTTACGGTCTGCCCTACGACTTCGCGCAGCCGCTGCCGTATAAAGGGCTCGAGGAAGAGCTCACCGATTCGCCGCCGCCCGTCGCGGCCGGTGCGCACTGATGACTGC
>JAFAOZ010000302.1 GCA_019247395.1 Vulcanimicrobiota bacterium
GTACTGCCGTCGCTCGGTCCGCAGACAGCGGAAACGCTTGGTCCCGGCCTTCCCGGGATCGACGCATGGCAAGCCGCCCCGGCGACGCTTCCGCTGCTCGGCGCGGACGGCGTCTATCATCAAGGCGATGCCACCTTGGAACTCAGCGATGCGCTGCTCCCGTCACCGGCGGGGACGAACCTGCGCATGACGATGGGCTCGTTCGTACTCGATCGCGGCGACAATGGGCGCTTCTCACTGCAGCTCGGACATTTTTGGACGGCCGGCGATCCGATCTCTACGACGACGTACTTCGGCGTGAACCGTCAGCTTTATCCGAGCGTCCAAGGCCGGCTCTTCACCAGCGATCTCCAGAATCAAACGCAGACGATCGCCGGCGCACGAGCCTTCTTTCATCCGTTACGCGGTTGGGACGTCACCGCAGAGCTTGGGCGGGCGTGGTACGACGCGGGGCTGGTGACTTATCCCGGTGCGAATCGCTTCGGCAATTACGAACACTTCAGCATCGCGCGTCATTGGAAGAACGACACGGCGTCGTTGGAGTATCATCGCTTCGATCCGACGTACGCAACGCTCATCGCGCCCTACGGAATACCCGAGAACGTCTGGAGCATCGCTTGGTCGTGGCCGGGCGTTTGGCTCAAGTCAAACTATCAGCTGGTCGATAACAGCGTCATTGGCGCCAATCGCGCCGGATTTCGTTTCCGGTACGATCACCAAGGGAAGGTGCTGGAGTTCCACGCCGCCTACGGCGATTGGCGTCAACTCGTTCCCGAAACGATGGCCAACGCATCCCAGGTCGGCTTCGTCGACGGTTTCTTTCTACTTCAAAAGAACGCTTTTGCAACGCTCGGACGCGATCGTCAGGCGGCTCTCTACCTAGCCTGGCATCTTCCGCAGGACGATCTCGCCTTCGACGGCGTGGAAGACTATTTAAGCCGGCCGGCCGATGCGGGACAGCAACTCGACGTCGTTGCAACGCGATATCCGCAGGCGGTGTTGAGTTGGACGCACCATTTCAACAAAAAACTGCTCGCCGCGGGCGGATACGGACGTTTTGCAGCGATCGGAACATGGGCGGTTACGCCGGTCGACGGGATTTATGGAGTGGGATTCGTCGGCGTCGAATTTGCGACGGGTCCGAAGACGGCATTTTTGGTCCAAGCTCGCCGCTACGCACTCGTCGGCGCGCCGTCGATCCCCTACGGGCCGCCGCCGACTATGCGCGGCAGCACGCTCATCGTCGATCAAAGGATTGCGTTGTGACTGCTCCGGCGACGGCGACACGCGCAGCGCGCCCGAGCCTTTGGCGGGCGATCGTCATGTTTCTATCGATTGTCGGGCCGGGCATCATCACGGCCAACGCCGACAACGACGTGGGCGGCATCCTCACCTATTCGCAAGCAGGCGCGCAGTTCGGCTATTCGCTCCTGTGGCTGTTGATTCCAATGTTGATCGCAATGATCGTCGTCCAAGAGATGTGCTCGCGGATGGGAGCAATCACCGGCAAGGGCCTCGCGGACCTGATACGCGAGAACTTCGGCGTCAAGGTCACCTTTTGGTGCCTCCTGCTCTTCGTACTCAGCGACGTCGGAAACACCGCGACCGAGTTCGCCGGCGTGGCCTCGTCGGCGCCGATCTTCGGCGGCTATTTGCACGTACCCAATGTCGAAGCGTTCAAGATCGCGCTGGTGGCCGGCGCGGCGATCTTCGTCTTCCTCACCGTAACGCGGGGAACCGCAACGATTCTCGAGCGCGTCTTTTTCGTCTTCTGCTTCGCGTATGTCGCCTATATAGTGAGCGCCTTTCTCGTACACCCGAATTGGGGCGACGTGCTGCGGCAGACGATCGTTCCTCACTTCAACGCCTCTCGGGCGTACGTCCTAATGATCGTTGCAGTCATCGGAACGACGATATCGCCTTGGATGCAGTTTTATATCCAAGCCGCCGTGGTCGATAAAGGCATTCGAGAAGACGACTACGCGTATTCGCGGATCGACGTCGTAACGGGTGGAGTTTGGGCAACCGTCATCGCGTATTTTATCATCGTATCCTGCGCCGCGACGATATTCTTGCACAACCTTCACTCCGCCAATCCGATCGTCGTCAAAGACGTGGGCGACGTTGCCGTTGCGCTTCAACCCCTCGCCGGAAGATTCGCAGCACTGCTCTTTGCGCTCGGGCTGCTCAACGCAGCAGTATTTACCGCTTCGATTCTGCCGTTATCCACGGCATATTATGTGTGCGAAGCCTTTGGGTTCGAACGCGGCGTGGATCACCGTTTCCGTGAAGCTCCGATTTTTTACTCGCTATACCTTGCGCTCATTATCATTGGAGCCGGCATCGTCATTTTACCCGGCGCGCCGTTGCTCGCCATCATTTTCTATTCGCAGGTCTTCAACGGCGTCTTGCTTCCAATCGTGCTCGTGTTGATGCTGCTGCTCATCAATAACAAGCGGCTCATGGGAACATGGACGAACAGTCCGGCGTTCAACGTTATCGCCTGGGCGGTCGTCGTTATCGTCGGCGTACTGACGGTCGTTTCAACCGTGCAAATCATCTTTCCATCGCTCGGAAGTTGAGCCGCCGAGGAATGATTCCGGCTTACTCCATCTCCGGCGCAAGATCGGCCCCGATTACCAGTGCCGTCTTCGCTCCCGGGATTACTAGAGCCGCGAACGTCTTTGCCAGCGACGTTGCCGCCGGTGTATTTCCCACGACCACGCTGCGGCGCTTGACTTTGGAATGGATAAAGGTCGGAACGTTCCAGCCGGCGCCGCGCAACGCGCCGACGAGTGCGGTGTCGAGCTTGGCATTTCCGGTCGCATTAGCGACGAGAACCTCGTCCTGCGGCGGATCGCTCCGGCTAAAGAGCAGGGTGCCGATCAGCTTTGCCCAGCGCGGATCGGCGAAGACGACCGACGCGTCGCCAACCCATCCGGCTTTACTGGGCAACGTGAACGACCGCACGTTGTCGTCGGGCACGTCTCGGTAGATCGTCAGCAATGACCCGAGCTGCGAGTCGTTCAGCGTGGTGTGCACCTGTTTGCGAGCGAGCTGCAGGAGCGATGGGAGTTTCGTCCAGTTTGCCGGCTCGCTGACCTCATTCATCAGTAGTTTGAGCACCTGCCGCTGGCGCGCTACGCGTCCGAAATCCGACGATGGATCGTTTCGAAAGCGGACGTATCCGGCGACTTGGCTCCCATCGAGGTGCTGCTCGCCCTTCTTTAAGTGAATGTGAAGGCCGCCGCTGTTGTCGTCGTAATCCATCGTCTCGTCGACGTTCACGTCGAGCCCGCCGATCGCGTCGACGATCGCCGCCGCACCCTCCGGCTGAAGCGCAACGATTGCATCGATGGGAACGCCGCCCAAGAGCGTACCGGCGACTTTTGCCGTCGCGTGAGCGCCGCCGAACGCATAGGCGGAGTTGATCTTGGCGAAGCCCTCGCCGGGTACGTTGACCCAGGTATCGCGCGGAATCGAGACCAGCGTCGCCGAGCGGCGCGCGACGTCGAGGTGCGCCAAAATGATCGTGTCGGTCGTCAATTCGTCGGCTTGGTAGCCCAGGATCAACAGATTGAGTTTGAGTTGCCCGAACGACTGTTTGGCCGTTCGCGTAACGACTTGCTGCCGCAACGGCCCGCGCAGCAACAAGAAGCCAACGGCCACCGAAATCGCGGCCGCCATAAAGAGTAACCCAATGCGGATGAACCGCTTCGATATCATGAAATCCCCCGTAACTGCCCTGCGCGATCGCGGATCGCGCGGGCGTGTGCGTCAAGGCGAGCTTTAGTGCGCCGCTACTGGGGGTGCTCGTTCGCCGAAGGCGCCTGAGACCGGCAGAATATTTTTGAAACGAATGCGACGAACGCGCCGCGCTATCGGCGTTCCCGCAGGCGCGGCGTACGCCGCGATCGCGGTTACGATCGCGATGACGCGCAACGTCGTCCGGGCAATCTGCCGTTTCGACCGCGCCAGCAGGACCGCGACGATCGTGCAGATCGTGGCGTGAATTGCAACGCTCACGGGCGCCGGGCCGCCGAGCCAAATCGTCGGCCCCAGCGGGTGATGCCAGACGAGCAACTGCTCCGACGTCTCCATTACATAAAGCGCGAGCATCTGAAGCGCGAAGATCGTCGGTAGAACGGCGCCGAGCGCGCTGCCGCTGCGCTCGGCTACGACGGCGCGAGCTTTGCGAACGAAGTATAGCGTGAGAAGAACGATTCCCGCCAGAATCGCGGGTACGACGTCGATGCTGCTGCGATCGGTAAAATTGCCCGCGCCGAACCAGCCCGCGTTAGAGCCGAACTCGACAAGCGGATCGGCGAGCCCCGCGGAGATCACGGCGAGCGCAATGCAGAAGCCCAGGCGCAATCGCGAAATCTTCAAGGTTAAAGGCGTTCCGTTGGCCCCATACCGAGCCCTCTTACGGTGATCTCAGCACAGATTCAGGATAAGAGCGGCAGCTGGCGCTGCGGCGGCGGCCGTTTGGGCATTTTCTTGCGATGCGGAACGCGCGATTCGAGATCGGCTTCGCCGGAAAGCGCGTCGGCGATTTCCTGCGCGCGCTCAACAACCGCCGCCGGCATGCCGGCCATCCGCGCCACCTCAATGCCGAACGACCGCGAAGAGCTTCCAGGCTGAACGCGGGCGGAGAAAACCGGCGCACCGCCTCGCGCCCTATTCTCGACCGCCGTGATGTGGTAATTCGCAACGCTCTTCCAATGATCGCTCAATGCGCAAAGCTCGTGGAAATGTGTGGCGAAGAGCACGAGCGGCGCCTGCTCTTGGAGATCGAGGAGAAATTCGCAAATCGCCTGCGCGATGGCGAGCCCGTCGAGCGTTCCGGTTCCCCGCCCGACTTCATCGATCAGCAGCAGCGAGCGGTGCGTGCTTCGGCGCATGATGTTCGCTGCTTCCGCCATTTCCATATAAAACGTCGATTGACCCGATGCCAGATCGTCGCCGGCACCGATCCGCGTAAAGATGCGATCTACGACACCCAGTTCCATGCGCTTTGCAGGAACGAATGAGCCGATCTGTGCCATGATGACGAGAAGACCGGTTTGCCGCAGGTACGTGGATTTTCCGCCCATATTCGGGCCCGTCAGGAGAATGAAGCGGCGATCGGCGACCCGCAACTCCAAATCGTTGGGCACGAACTTCGCATGCAGGATCGTCTCAATGACCGGATGCCGTCCTTCTTCGATGTCCACGATGCTGTCGTCGACGAAGAGCGGCCTCACGTAACCCCGCTCGGCCGCGCACTGCGCGAGCGCGGTCAGAACGTCGAGTTCGGCGATTGCCCCGGCAGCCTCGAGCAGCTCCCCGCTTTTCGACGCCACGCGCTCGACCAGGGCGTCGAAGAGCTGCTGTTCTAGGCGTTCTTGACGCGACTGTGCCGTGGAGATCGCGAGTTCGAGCTCTTTGAGCTCAGGAGTGATGTAGCGCTCTCCAGTCGTCAACGTTTGCTTTCGCACGTACTCCGCCGGCAGCTCGCCGGTGTACGCGCGGCTGATCTCAATTGCATAACCGAATGGACTTGCGTACTTCACTTTGAGCGTCTTGACGCCGGTTCGCTCGCGCTCGCGTTGTTCGAGCTCGGATATCTTCGAACGTGCATCGGTCCGCAGCGCAATGCACTCTGCCAGCTCGGCCGCCGCTGTCGGTCGAATTGCGCCCCCTTCGGCGAGCGTCGCGGGTGGTTCGTCCACGATCGTTTGGCGCAAATCATCTAGGAGCTCTTCAAAGTCGCCCACCGATTGCAGGATCGGTAACAATTCGCGCGGCGTGCTTTGTCGAAGTGGGCGCAGGAGTTCCAACGTTCGCCGCAACGATCCAAGATCGCGTGGAGTCGTCCGCCGAAAGCGTACTTTTTGCGCGATTCGCTCGAGATCGAAGATTCCTCGAAGCAGCTCGCGCAAGGCCTGACGACGTGTATGCTGCTCGAGCAGTGCGGCGACGCCATCCTGTCGCGCGGCGATCGCGTCGCGGTCCACGAGCGGCGCCAGGATCCATCGCGCGAGCGTTCGAGAGCCCATCGACGTCGCGCATTGGTCGAGCGTTGCAAGGAGCGTCGCGCGTGGGTTCTGACCCTGCGCTCGCGTTAGGTCGAGATTTTTTCGCGTCGCCGGGTCGAGCGCCAGAAATTGCCTCCGCCGATAGAGCTGCGGCGCAAGAACTCCGCCTTCACCGTTGGTGACGCCGGTGCGGCGAACGAAGGCGCCGAGTGCTTCGATCGCTCGATGGATCGCAAGCGACTCTTCCAGTGAAAAGTTCGAAAACGGCGGGCGGTCGTGCGATGCGACGATCTCGAGGCCCGGTGTCGCGAGTCGTGCGCCCATCGCGTCGATCGCGGGCATCATCGTAGCCCGAACTTCGGCCGGAACGTCGGCTACGATTTCCGCCGGAGCAATGCGCGCCAACTCCGCAAGCAGCTCGTCGTATGCATCGTCTCCTTCGATGACCGTGGCCGCCGCGAAACTGGTTGAAACGTCGGCGTGCGCAACCGCAAACGTTTCTCCGGCGGCGGCAATCGCTGCGAGGTAGTTGTTTTGTTTGCCGTCGAGCAGCTGATCCTCGATCAGCGTCCCAGGCGTGACGAGCCGCACGACGTCGCGGCGGACCAGTCGATTCGGCTGCGGCAACTCCAGCTGCTCCGCAAGCGCGACGATGAATCGTTGCGCGACCAGTTTCGCAAGGTAACCGGAAAGCGCATGATGGGGCACGCCGGCCATCGCAACCCGCTTACCGCCGCCGGCCTCCTTGCTCGTCAGCGCAATTTGCAGCGCTCGGGCAATCGTCTCCGCGTCTTCGCCGTAGGCTTCGTAAAAGTCGCCAACGCGCGAGAGCAAGATCGCTTCGGGATGCTTCGCCTTCATCCCGAAATACTGTTCGAGCATCGGCGAGAACTTCGTCACGCGCTCGCTACACGAGGCTGATGACCGGCAGCTCGACGGGCTCCGCGCGTTCGGTGAATCGGCGCGCGCGGCCGACGACACGCCCATCGCATCCCCAAACGTGGGCCGCATCGATGGCGACGTCGAGCCACGGCGCCTCGGCTCCGCACGCCGACGGCTTCGGCGCAACGAGCGTCACGTTATCCGTCGTTTTGGCGCTGATCCGCGAGGCGTCTTTCTTTGAGTCTCCTGCGATGAGCGCGCGCACGACCCGCCCGACTTTACCTTCATGGTAGCGGCGCGTTACGTCGTTCTGCGCGTCGAGCAGCTGGGTGAAGCGCGCATGCGCGACCTCGGCGGGAACCTGTTTCCACTGCGCCGCGGGCGTACCGCGCCGTACCGAATAGATGAACGTAAAAGCGTTCGCAAAAACCCCGCCCCGCACGTAGGCGAGCGTTGCCTCGAAATCGGCGTCGCTCTCGCCTGGGAAACCGGCGATGAGATCCGTCGTAATCGCCGCGTTTGCGATGCGCTCGCGAATCTGCCGGACGACGCGGTCGAATTGCTCCAGCGTATACTTACGGTTCATCCGACGGAGCATCGCATTGCTCCCAGATTGAAGCGGCAAGTGAATTCGCGGGTTGAGCTGTGAGATGCCGGCAAGGTCGTCAAGGATCTTGTCGCTGAAGTCCTTGGGGTGCGGTGAGATGAAGGTCAGCCGCTCGAGCCCCGGAAGCGCGGCAATGCGCTTGCACAGATCGCCAAAATCGCTGCCGTCTGCCGGATCGCGCCAAGCGTTGACCGTCTGCCCGACCAGCATGATTTCGCGTGCGCCCTGCGCGATGCGCTCGGAGACCTCGGTCGCGATTGCGGCCGCCGGACGGTGATCGAAGCGGCCGCGCACGTGCGGGACGATACAAAACGTACAATAGTAGGAACACCCGCGCTGCACGGTGACGAACGCTCGCAGGTGCGAGAACGCGTCGGTCACTCCGTCGGCGCTTCCGCCCAAAGCGAACCGAAGCATGTTGTCGCGACGATCGCCTTCGGGAGGGGCGTCTGGGACGGCGCCCCGCCGCGCCCACTCGGCGAGGCGGTCACCGAGCAATGCGAGCTCGCGCGTGCCGAAGACCGCGTCAACGTGCGGCGCGCGCCGCTGCATGATCTCACGATCTTGTTCGGCGAGACAGCCCGTGACGATAAGACGAACGCGAGGATCGCACGCCTTGAGCGCCTTGAAATGATTCATCCGGCCATAGGCGCGGCGTTCGGCGTTTTCGCGCACGGTGCAGGTGTTGAGGACGACCACGTTGGCGTCCTCAGCTGCGTCGGCAACGGTATATCCCGCAGAAACCGCACGCTCGGCAATGTAGCGTGAATCGGCTTCATTCATCTGACAGCCGAAGGTCTCGATATAGAGTCTGGGCATGCTCGGAGTGCGCACTTCGCGAAGAGCCCGGAATGCTCCACCCGGCGACGGTCGCAATCGTGGGACGGCCGAACGTCGGCAAGAGCGCGCTCTTCAACCGCTTGATCGGCCGCCGGCTTGCGATCGTCGAAGACACGCCCGGCGTCACGCGCGATCGTCTCTACGCGCTTTGCGACTGGCGCGGACGCATGTTCAGCGTCGTAGATACGGCCGGAATCGATCCCGGCGCCGATGTGGCGCACGGCGCCGAACTGGCCGACGCGACGCGCCGGCAAGCCGAGGCCGCCGCTGACGAGGCCGACGCCATCGTCATGGTGGTGGATGCGCAGACGGGACGTCATCCGCTCGACGACGACGTCGCGGGAATCTTGCGCCGCAAAGGTCGCCCGATCGTCTTGGTCGCCAACAAGTCCGAATCGCCCGATGCCGCCGCCGCTATCCACGCCGAGTTCGGTGCGCTGGGATTCGGCGAGCCCGTTGCCGTATCGGCGATTCACGGCGAAGGCACCGGAGATCTGCTCGATCGCATCGTCGAGCTTTTGCCTCCGCCCGAGCCGGAAGCGGAAGATAGCAACGAGCTCGCGTTGGCCGTGATCGGTCGCCCCAACGTCGGAAAGAGCTCGCTCGTGAACGCGCTGCTGGGACAAGAGCGTTCGCTCGTCTCCCAGACTCCCGGTACGACGCGCGACGCGGTGGACGCCGTCTTTACGTGGCACGATAGAAATTACCGGCTCGTCGATACGGCAGGCTTTCGCAAGCGTCCCGAAGCGCACGGTGCGATCGAATACTATGCGGCACTCCGTTCGCTCGGCGCGATCGCTCGTTGCGACATTGCGCTGCTCGTTTTCGATGCAATGACGGGCGTCATGGCACAGGATCGTCGTCTTGCCGGCATTGCGCTCGAGGAACGCAAAGGCCTGATCGTGGTCGGAAATAAATGGGATCTCGTGCGCGAACAGACCGACGAGTACACGCAGAGCGATCTTGCGGCGGCGGTTCGCGACGCAATCCCCTTCGCCGCGTTTGCGCCGATTACGTTTCTCTCGGCAAAAACGCATCGGCGGTTGGGCGGTTTGATGCCGATCGTCGCACGCGTCGCCGAGAATCTCGGCAAGCGGATCACGACCGCGGAGCTCAACGTCGTTATCCGAAAGGCCGTGCTTGCGCACCCGCCGTCCGCAGCAGGGGGACGGCTTTTGCGCATCTACTACGCGTCGCAGCCCGCAACGCATCCGCCGCTCTTCGTTTTTCACTGCAACGACCCCGAGCTCGTCCAAAACCACTACAAACGCTTTTTGGAAAATACGATTCGGCAGCACTTCGACTTCGAAGGAGTGCCGCTGGCGCTCGAGTTCCGCGCGCGCCGAGAAGAGGATCGCGCGACGTGAGCGATATCGGACTCTCGAAATCGGTTTCAGATGCGCTGCTCGCCATTGTGATTGCGATTCCAATCGCGGCCTTCCTCGGCGCATTTTTGATCGGCTCGATTCCGTTCGGCTATCTTATCGGCAGGCTCTTCTATCGCACCGACATCCGCCGGGAAGGCTCCGGCAACATCGGCGCCATGAACGCGCTGCGAACGCTTGGCAAGGCCGGCGCCATCGCCGTCTTGCTGCTCGATGCGCTCAAAGGGTTCGCGCCGACCCTATTTGCGCTTTGGTTCTTCAAAGATCACTTAGATCTGGAAGGCTTCCCTCCGAGCGAACAGATTTTGGCGGCGATCGTTGCAGCCGGTGCGGTGCTCGGCCATTGTTTCTCGCCGTGGCTGCGCTTTCGCGGCGGGAAGGGCGTCGCGACATCTTTCGGCGCCATCTTCGCGATGAGCTGGCTAGCGGGACTTTTCGCGCTCGCCGGGTGGCTCATCGGCGCCGGATTGACGCGCTATTCGTCGGTAGGCTCGATGCTCGGCAGCGCGCTCGCGCCGATCGCAATTTGGGCGTCCACGCACTCGCTTCCGGAAACCGCCTATGGAGTTTTCGCGCTGCTGCTGATCCTCTACAAGCATCGCGACAACATCGAGCGGCTGCGCGCCGGTACCGAAGGTCCCATTCGGCTCTAGACCGTACTCTGGGAAACTCATGATTTCGTCAAACGACCTTCGCAACGGCGTCACCATTGTCGTCGACGGCCAGCTCTGGACCGTCATTGAATTTTTGCACGTAAAACCGGGCAAAGGCTCGGCCTTCGTGCGCACGCGCCTGAAAAATGTCAAGACCGGCACGACCTTGGAGCGCACCTTCCGCGCCGGTGAGAAGCTCGAGCGCGCAACCGTCGACAATCGTCAAATGCAAATGTTGTACAACGATTCCGATGGCTACCATTTCATGGATCAGGAGACGTTCGAAAACGTTACGCTGCTGCGCGACCTCATCGGCGATCCCGCGGATTTCCTCAAAGACGGCATGGTCGTTGACGTGCAGTTCCACGACGGCGCGGCAATCGGCGTCGATCTCCCCGCTCACGTGGAATTGAAGGTCGTTGAGACCGATCCCGGTTTCAGAGGCGACACCGCAACCAACGTGACCAAACCGGCAAAACTCGAAACCGGGGCGACCGTCGCCGTACCGCTCTTCGTCGAAGAGGGGAACGTCATTCGCATCGACACGCGCGACCGCAGGTACATCGGCCGCTCCAGCTAGCCTGCACGCGGGAGGACTTCATCCAGCCGGTCGGCAACCAGCCCACTAGCCTGGCTCGAAAACGCGGCCGGCAAAGGAACGCGCGATGAACCGTACTCGATCTATCTCTTTTCTCGTAGCGATTGCGCTTGCGCCGGCGCTTTCATCCTGCGCTTCGCACTCGATCGCTCCGGTAACGCCGCTGACAACGGCGACGCAGGCCCTCTCCGCCGCCCAAACCGTTCAACTTCCCTTTAAGAAATACACGCTGACGGGAACGTGGAACGGCCACTGGAGCGGGGGCGGCTCGTCGGGGAAATTCTCGATGCACGTGACTCAAAAGGGCAACAAATTTTCCGGGAAGGTCGCGATTACCGTAAAAAAGCAGGTCATAGGCGCCGGCATCAAGGGCACGATCAAGAAGAACACGCTGCACCTATCGGTCAGCATATCGCAACTTGGGACCGGCAAAGGCACGGCCACGACGAACAAAACCCGCACCACCATGAATGGTTCGATTACGTTTACAAAGCTTGGGGCCGTTTCGTTTAGCGCCTCGAAGAACTAGGCCTACGCACCTGGGAAGATCGCCAAGACCTTAGCGAGGGAAGGTCATCTCCTTAGGCACGACGAGCGTGTCGTACTCTTCTTCCGTGACGTGGCCCAGTGCGAGCGCCGCTTTTTTGAGTGTCGTCTTTTCGTGGTGGGCCTTCTTCGCAATCTCGGCGGCCTTGTCGTAGCCGATCTTCGGCGAAAGCGCCGTGACGACCATGAGCGATTCATCGAGGTACTTCTTGATCTGCTCTTCGTTGGCTTGCAACCCTTCGACCGCATGTTCCCGGAACATCGTGCAGGCGTCGCTCAATAGTCGCGTTGAGTGCAAAAAATTGTAGATGATCACGGGATTGAAGACGTTCAGCTCAAAGTTGCCTTGAGAAGCGCCGAAGCTGATCGCGAGGTCGTTGCCGTAGACCTGCACGCACACCATCGTCATCGCTTCCGATTGCGTCGGGTTGACCTTGCCCGGCATGATCGAGCTGCCGGGTTCGTTCTCCGGCAGTATCAGCTCGCCGATTCCCGCTCGCGGGCCCGACGCCAGCCATCGGACGTCGTTGGCGATCTTCATCAGCGCGGCCGCAAGCATTTTCAGCGCGCCGGATGCGAAGACGAAATCGTCGTGCGAGGCAAGCGCCGTGAACTTGTTCGGATGCGAGCGGAACGGTAACCCTGTGAGCTCGGCGATCTTTGCCGCCGTGCGCTCACCGAACTCCGGATGAGCGTTCAATCCGGTTCCGACGGCCGTGCCGCCGATCGCCAGGTCATAGAGCGGGTCCAGAGCCTCTTTGCAGGCCTTGATCGCCCGATCGAGCTGCGTCACGTAGCCGGAGAACTCTTGCTCGAGCGTGATAGGCGTCGCGTCCTGAAGATGGGTACGGCCGACTTTGACGACGTGCGCCCAGCCCTTGGCTTTGGCCGCAAGGGCATCGCGGAGCGCTTCAACGGCGGGCAGCATCGCAACCATTGCTTGCGCGCCGGCAACATGCATCGCCGTGGGGAACGTATCGTTCGAGGACTGCGACATGTTAACGTGGTCGTTCGGATGAACGGGCTTCTTTGAGCCCATTTCACCGCCCGCCAACTCTATGGCACGATTTGAAATCACTTCGTTGACGTTCATGTTCGTCTGCGTGCCCGACCCCGTCTGCCAGACGCGCAACGGGAAGTTCGCGTTGAGCGATCCGGCGACGACCTCATCGGCGGCCTTTACGATCAAGCCCGTCCGCTCTTCATCAAGTTTGCCCAAACCGTTATTGACAAGCGCGGCAGCTTTTTTCAGCACCGCCATCGCGTGGACGACTTGCCGGGGCATGACGTCGCGCGGCCACGTTTCCTCGCCGATGTCGAAGTGAATGAGCGACCGCGCCGTTTGCGCGCCGTAGTAATTTTCCGATGGAACCTCGATCGCGCCCATCGAATCGGTTTCGATGCGCGTACCTTTCGAATTCGCCGTAATCATAGCTCTCGCAACTTCGTCATCGCGCCGAACGTTTCCGGGCGGCGTGGGCGGCGTCTAAGCTCGTACCGGCGGCTCGGACTTCGACGATTTCGTAGATCGTGAGCGGATAGCGGGGGTCAAAGCGACTTTTGTTGCAGCGCGGGCAGCTCGAGGCTCTGCGCGGCCGCACTCGCCGCAGCGTCTCGAAGGTGCATCGTTCGCACCGGAGGATGTAGCGTTTGCTCGATTCCTTGAGCGGGGCGACGGTTCCCATCTCGTGGTAAATCGATTGCAGTCCGCACTCCCGCAGTTTTCGCTTAAATCGCGGGCCGTGACCGGTGTCGCGGAACTTTGCGTAGCACCAGGCGTGAATCATCTCGTGCAACAGGGTCTCGCGCAACGCCTCGGGATATTGCCTAAAATGCTTGGGTGAAAGTTCGATTTCCATAGGGTGCGCGCCGTACGTCGTGCGGCCCGCCGAATTGGAGAACCGCTCGTTATAACGGATCTTGCAGTCTGGAACTTCGCCATTGAAATATTCGTAGTTCAGACGGGCGAAAAGCAGTTGCAGATCGGCCTCACCCGGTAACACGTTGGTCACGCATGATTTATTTCGCCGAACGTCCAACGAAATCATCGTGGCCGAAGCAAACGACGCCGGTCTTCCGGCAAGGATTTACCTGCCCATCCTTGCCGTCATTACCATCGCGTTTCTCGGCACGATGGCGTATCTGGTTTCCATCGGATTTGGGGTTACCGGTTCGGTTTTCGGAAAATCCGCGGACACCGGCACCGCGCCCGTAACCGCGCGGCAAGGCTCGCAGAACGACGTCGAAGGCGGCCCTCCTGCGCCGGTGATGGCGCAACTTCAGACGCTACGGGCGCGTATTGCGGCTCATCCGAACGATGACGTCGCGATAACGCAACTCGCCGACATGTACCTCGCAGCGAACAAGTTCGAAGAAGCTATTCCGCTCTATCGGCGAGCGCTGCGGGCCAACCCCCACAATGTTGCGGCTCAAACGGGTCTCGCGCAAGCGCAGGCCGCCCTGCAGCAATAAGCGCTCCTCGTCTTGAATCTCTATATATCGTGCGATATGGAAGGCACTGCGGGCGTTTGTTCGTGGAAGCAATGCGACCCGAGCGACGCGCACGAGTATCCGGTGTTCCGTCGCTACATGACACGTGAGGTTGCCGCCGCAATAGCCGGTGCTCGCGATGGCGCCGCAGGCAGCATCGTCGTGAACGACTCGCACTGGTCCATGCATAATTTACTGCTCGACGAGCTGCCTGACGACGACCGGTTGCGCGTCATATCCGGTGCGCCGAAGCCCTGGAGCATGATGCAGGGGCTCGAAGCCGCTGCCGATGCGGTTTTCTTTACGGGCTATCACGCAAAGGGTGGAGATTGCGCGACGCTCTCTCACACGTACAGCGAAGCGATCTATTCCGTGACCGTGAATGGCACGCCGTGCAGCGAGGCCCTGCTCAACGCCGCGCTCGCGGGAAGCCACGGCGTTCCGGTCGTGCTGGTCACCGGCGATCGCGCCATCGTGGACGAAACGACACGCGCCATGCCGTGGGCCGTCGGCGTCGCGGTCAAAGACCCAATCGGATTTTCGGCCGTCAATTCGATGACGCCGGCCGCTGCCTGCGATGCGATTCGCGGCGCAGCCCGCGAGGCGATGCAGCGCATTGAGCGAGCTCGGCCGTTTGTCTTCTAGCCGCCTCTCGAGTTGACCATCGAGACCGCCGGCGTGGAGCATGCCGACTTCATTGAGCTCATGCCGGGTTTCGAACGAATCGGTGGGCGCGCGGTGCGCTTCACCTCCAATGATTATCCGCTGCTGCTACGA
>JAFAOZ010000217.1 GCA_019247395.1 Vulcanimicrobiota bacterium
CCGCCGGTGAACGTTTCCCCGTCGGGCGCGAGTACGGCCATTACCTCCTCGCGGCCGCCGAACGCCGCCGTCGGCACGCCGCCGCCCATGATCTTTCCGAGCGCCGTGAGATCGGGCGTCACGCCGAGCCGGCCTTGCGCGCCGTGCAAGCCGAAGCGCAACCACGTAATCACTTCGTCGAAGATCAAGAGCGCACCCCAACGCTCTGCTCGCTCGCGCAAACCTTCGAGAAAGCCTTCGACCGGCGCAACGAGTCCCATATTCAGCGCGATCGGCTCGACGACGATTGCGGCGATGTCATCCTCGAACCCGCCCGCAAGGTCGTCGACGGAAGCGAGATCGTTGTACCGCGCGACGAGCGCGTCGCGGCGAACGTCCGCCGGAATTCCGCCGTTGCCGGCCGCGGAGGCTCCCGCCGCAATCAGTGCGAGGTCGAAGTGACCGTGATAGTTCCCGGCAAATTTCATGACGCGATCGCGTTTGGTGAATGCACGGGCGACGCGGATCGCGCTCATCATCGCCTCCGTCCCGCTCGTCACGAAACGCAAGCGCTCCATTGACTGCAGCACGGCGCGGACGCGCTCCCCTAGGCGAATTTCCTCCGGATGCGTACAGCCCCACACGAGGCCGTGCCGTGCGATCGAATCTAAATCCGTCACCAACGCGGGATGCGTGTGGCCAAAGAGCAAAGGGCCGTACGCCATCACGTAATCGACGTAGCGGCGGCCTTCTTCGTCGTAGGCATACGCACCGGAAGCGGCGGCCTGGACGAACATCGGCGCGTCGACTCCCCAGCCCGAGCGCACCGGTGAATCGCAGCCTCCGGCGAGGACGCCGCGAGCGCGGTCGATAAGCTGCATACCGACGCGCGGTTCGCACGTTCAACTTACGGAGCCTTTGAAGCACAGAATGCCCCCAACCGAAATTGAGATCACGCCGCAGACGAACATCCGCGAGCTCGTCGCGGAACTGCCCGTCGCCGCCGAGGTTATGCGCGCCTTCGGCCTTGGCTGCAGCGGCTGCAGCGTGAGCTCGTACGAAACGATCGAGCAAGGCGCCCGCGCGCACGGCTTACGCATCGAACCGATCGTCGCCGCACTGCAGCAGGCGCGGCGGTCAGGTTCGGTTCCTCGGATCCGCGACGAAGACAAGCAGCCCGCCCGCCACGCACCGGGCGCGTTCAGCGGCCGCGCGCGCATCGCGCACGTCGTTCCCATTATGTCGGGCAAGGGGGGCGTCGGAAAATCGCTCGTTACCGCAATGATCGCCATTGGGTTACGGCAGCGCCATTTGCGCGTCGGCATTCTCGATGCCGACATCACCGGACCATCGATTCCGAAGCTCTTCGGATTGCACGAGCCCCTCTCGATTCAAGCCGATCCCGTGAAGCGAACCCCGCAAGGGCAACCGCAGCCGCTGATCACGCCGGCTGTTTCGCGCAGCGCGATCGAAATCGTTTCGTCAAATCTCTTGAGCGAAAGCGAAGACACCGCGATGATCTGGCGCGGACCGATCGTCGCAGGCGTGATTCGGCAGTTTTACGAGCAAGTCACATGGAGCGACCTCGATTATCTGCTCGTGGATCTTCCGCCCGGCACCTCCGACGCGCCGCTGACCGTGCTGCAATCGCTCGCAATCGACGGTGTCGTGCTCGTCACGATGCCCCAAGCGCTCGCAACAATGGTCGTGCGAAAAGCGGCGAATCTCGTCCACCAGCTCAAAAAACCGATCCTCGGCATCGTTGAAAACATGTCGTATTTCGAGGCGCCCGACACAAAAACGCGCTACGAAATTTACGGTCCGTCCTACGCACAACGCGTCGCGGAACTTGCGCGCGCGCCGGTGCTCGCCCGCATTCCCATCGATCCCCGCAAAGCGCAACTCGCCGATGAGGGGCGCATCGAAGAGCTCGACGATCCCATCTGCGATCTGCTCGCCCAACGGCTGCTGGAGGCTGTTGAAGCACACCCCAAACCCAAGGAGACGATTTCCATCATATGAAGTCACGGAGTTTGCTGCTCGGCTTGGGAGCGGGGATCGCTGCCGGTTACGTGCTCGTGCGTACGGTGGAAGCGATGCGCGAGTGGCGCGATCCATCGCCGCCGCGCGAAAAAGATCCGATTGCGTATGCGGCGATTCGGCGCCGTTTGGAAGTCGCCGATACCGCGCGCGCAATGGCCGGCTTCGTAGCATTCGCATACGGGCCATTGGCCGAGCGGCTCGATCGAGCGACGAACGGCGCTCCGGTTTGGCTGCGGCCCGCGCTCTTCTTCGGTCCGCTCTCCGTGCTCGGCGCGATCGCCGATCTTCCCGCGTCGTTCGTTCAGGGTTATGCGCTCGAGCGGCAATTCGGATTGAGCGATCAGCCGCGACGCGCGTGGCTCGTCGATTACGCAAAGAGCGCTTTGATCGGCGCTGCACTCTCGGCGTTCCTCGGAACGCTGCTCGGCACGGCGGTTCGTCGTGCGCCGAAGCGCTGGCCGTGGCTCGCGGGAGCCGGAACGCTTCCGCTCTTCGTCGCGGCCAACATTATCGTACCGCTCTACGTGCTTCCGCTCTTCAATAAATTCGAGCCGGTCGTCGGCTCGCTCGAAGCGCGCCTGCGCGCGCTCGCGGCCCGCTTCGGGGTCGGCGATGCTGCGATTCTACGCATGGACATGAGCCGGCAAACGCGTAAGGCCAACGCATTCGTTACCGGCATTGGCCGGACGCATCGCATCGTGCTCGGCGACACGCTGATCGAGCACTTTCCTGAAAACGAAACGGAGTTCGTCGTGGCGCACGAACTCGGCCACTACGTCAATAAGGACACGTGGCGGATGATCGGATTGGGCGAACTGCTCGCACTGACGCTCTTCCTCATTGCCAATGCCGCGGCGTCGCGCGAAGAACGCGAACGGCTCCGCGAGCACCCGCTGCTCGTCGTGCGAATCTACGCGCTCATGCTCGTTGCGACGCAGGCGTTGCGGCCTTTCCTCTTCGCCTTTTCACGCTCGCGCGAATGGGCGGCCGACCGATTCGCATCGGCCACGACTCGCGATCCACAAGCCGGCGCCGCCGCGTTCCGCCGGCTGCGCGATCAGAATCTCGCCGACGAAGATCCGCCGGGATGGTACGAGCTCTTCTTCGCGTCGCACCCTTCGCTGCGCGCCCGCATCGCCGCGCTCGAAACGCCGTCTAGCTTAAACTAGCACCGGCGACGGGCGAGTTCCGAGCCAGGTCGCAAGATCGGTCTTTGCCGTAACGGAAGCGCCTTCCAACTCCGCGCGCAGTTCGCCGAAAAGGCCGAAGCCTTCGGCGAAGGCGTCGTGCTTGTGAATCGATTCTTCGTTGACTTGACTTGCGAAGACAAATGTCTCGTCGCCGAGATCGGCATACATATCGAGCGCGCGCGCTAGAATTCCGCGCACGACGTCCTCGACGAAGCGCGGGTTGTGGTGCGCCTTATTGACGACGAAGAACTCGTCGGGACGCTTGAGCAGGTCGTACGTCTCGCTCGACATCGAATTTTCGACGATCTCCACTAGATCTTCGGCGCGGATGGCTCCGGCATGCGCGTCATCCACCCCGAGCAGAATCGCGCCGCGGCCACGCTGATTGTGCGTTGCGACCGGAAGCGCATCGAGCGCGCGCGTCGCGTCGGCTTCGGCGAAGCCAGCGTCGAGGAGCTGGCGCATGGAATGCTCGCGTACCATCGCCTGCGCGCAGGGGCAAGCCGTCATTCCTTCGGCCTCGACGCCGACGACCCGCCGCGTGCCGCTCTCGTCGGCATGCGCGATGCCGATCAGCGTGTACGTCTCCTCGCCACGCTTGCCGCTAACCGGCGTCCAGCGTTCCAAGCCGAATTGGGCGCGCAGACGCACATCGGCGCGAACCGCACGCTGGCTGCGAACGATCTCGCGCGCGATCGCTTCGACGAGCCGCTCGATGCGCGCGGGCTCACGCTCGCGCGCGAGAACGTCGAGGGTCGCCTCTTCGAGAATTTCCGCGAAACGCGACATGTGGACGCCGGCCTTGTCCGGCGCCAAGTCGGCGACCATCGTAAACTCGCCGTTGTAGACCTGCGCCCGGCCATCCACTTCCAGGTGAACCACGCGCCGAACGCGCGAGACGCCGGCGCGATTGAGCGCAAGGCGAACTTCCGGCGCTTCGGATTGCCGATCGGTATCGAAGTGCAAGCTGCGCTCGCGGCGGCGCACCTCGCCGTCGACCGGCGCCGTGGCCAGATGCGGTGCGATTTCGGCGAGCGGCGCGCGGTTATACGGACGGGCTTGCAAGTTCGGCTGCAGTAAGGCGCCGTCGGAGAAGAGCAGGTCGACGTCGATCGGCCGCGGCGCCAGCTTCGCGGTCGTGCGGGCGCGTCCGACGGCAAGCTCGACGTCGCGCGCGAAGCGCTCGAACGCTTGCGCGTCGAGTTCCGAATGAAGCGCGGCGGCGACGTTCAAATACGGCGGGCCGTCCGCGCCGCCGGCCGCCGCCGACTCGTAGAACGACGAAACGGCTGCAATCTTCGCGCGCGATCGAAATCGCTGAAGCGCCGCCAGAATGTTACCCTGGCGGTCCCCGAGATTCGATCCGATGCCGACGTAATAGACGTGCACGTCTCCTAAGCTTCGAGCCGGTGGGCCGGAATTCCGCACGACCACCGCGTAGTCTGCCGTGGGAATCCCTGATGCATCAGAACGGTCTCTATCCGTACGTGCTCGATCCTAAGCTGACGCAACAAGTCTGGGGCGGCGATGAACTCGTGCGCGTCTACGGTAAACGCGGCGATCCCAACGCAAAGCTCGGCGAATCCTGGGAGTGCTGGGATACCGATCGCGTACTCAATGGCGAGCTCAGCGGCTCGACCGTCGCCGATTTGCGCGTGCGGCTCGCTTCTGAGTTGCTCGGCAACATCGACCCGTCTCGGATCTTCCCGGTGCTCACGAAGATCATCACCGCACACGATTGGCTCTCCGTGCAAGTGCATCCCGACGACGCCTACGCGCAACGCGTCGAACATCAGCCCTTCGGAAAGACGGAGTGCTGGTACGTCCTCGATGCGCAGCCCAACGCGCAGATCGTTTACGGTTGGAATCGCGATACGTCGCGGGCCGAATACGAGCGCCGCGTCGCGGACGGAACGCTGGGCGAGCTGCTGCGCTACATCGAGCTGAAGAAAGGCGACACGGTCTACATTCCACACGGCATGGTCCACGCAATCGGACCGGGTTTGACGATCTTCGAAACGCAGCAGGCCTCCGATCTGACGTACCGCATGTTCGACTACAACCGGCTCGGCCTCGACGGCAAGCCGCGCGAGCTGCACGTTAAAAAAGCCGCGGATGTCCTCAACTACAAGGCGACGAAGGGCGGAACGCTCGCGCAGATCGATTATAATTTTGAAGGGCTCGATCGAACCGCCTTAATTGCCGACCAGCATTTCGTGGTCGAGCGCATCGTCGCGACCGGCGAGCCGGCGACCATGGAGACGCAGGCAAGACCGCTCATCGTCATGTCGCTCGACGTCGCACTCGAGGTCGCGATTGGCGAATCATCGGTAACGCTGCGTCCCTATCAGACGACGCTCGTTCCCGCCGGCTGTCGATGGTGCACGGTCCGCGCAGCCGGCGGCGACCGCGCGTCCTTTATGTTCGTAACGCCGCCCGAGCGCAACACCGAGTTGCCGGCACGGCTCCTCGCGGCCGGTATCGCGCAGGACCGGATCGACGGCTTCATGGAGCAGTTCTGACCGAGCGCGATCGCGACGGTAACTTGATGGTCGGCGCAACGCCGGCCGCAGAGCTCGCCGAACGCTACGGTACGCCGCTGCTCGTCATCGATCTCGACGCGGTCGACGCTGCGATCGAGCAGATCTCGAGCCGTGAGTCGTACCCGGCGCTCGACGTTTCCTACGCGGCAAAAGCCTTCGCGACGATCGAGTTCTTGCGCCATCTTCGCGGTCACCCGATCGGTGTGGACGTGTGTTCGATCGGCGAGCTCGTCACGGCGGAACGTGCGGGAATCGCTGCAGAGCGCCTCACCCTGCACGGTGCCGGCAAGAGTGACGACGAGCTGCGCGGCGCTTGCGATGGACGGGTGGGCTTCATCGCCGTTGACGGACTTGAAGAACTCCAACGTTTGGACGCGCTTGCGGGCGATGGATGCGCGGCGGGAGTTCTGCTTCGGCTCAACCTTGGCATCGATACTCGGACGCACGCATTCGTCCGCACGGGCGGCGACGACACGAAGTTCGGCATCCACGCCCGCGACGAAGCGGCGGCGCTTGCGATGCTGCGCGATCGTCCCAAGCTTCGCTTCGCCGGATTGCACGCCCACGTCGGATCGCAGATCTTCGACGCCGAGCCATACGTTGCGACCGCGGCGGCGCTGATGGATGCCGCGGTTCGCGC
>JAFAOZ010000259.1 GCA_019247395.1 Vulcanimicrobiota bacterium
GCTCACGCCGTTGATCGGACTGAACCGGATCCGATTCTGCGTATGCGTGTACGAGAGTAGCCCCGACAGACCGTCGCGGCTGAAGTCGCCATACTGCAGCGACAGCTCGACGCCGTACGACTCTTGCGTCCCGACGTTGAGACCGGCCAGCGTTCCTTGCACCGGATTGATCGCTTGGAACTGCAGCTCGTTGTTGGTATTGCGATAGAACGGCGTTACTTTGTAGGAGAGCTGCGTGCCCTTGACGTGTTTCTCGAGCGAAAGGTCGAAATTATTCGACGTGTCGGGATAGATCGCATGGTCGGGCGTGTGATAGCCGTACGGGTAGAACTGCGCGATGAACGAGGCGAGATTCTGCTCATAGGTGTTGTATTGGTAGTACGACGAGCCCTCAGCGCGTGCGTACTTTCCCGCCGAGCCGCGGATCACCGTATCGGAGTTGATGGTGTACGTAAACGAAAGGCGCGGCTGAAAGACATTCGAGATGTTCGTACCGGCGCCGACGTTATAGAGTCCGTTGCCCGGCTCAGTGAGCGGCGCGAGCCCCGGCGCGCACTCAAACGTTTGCTCTTTGGGAACCCACGCCCATTGCGTCGCCTTGCCGGGCGCACCGCAAAACTCGTTGTTGTAGGCATCGAACCAAAACTGACGCGCGGGATAACCATTCATGAGGTTGTTTGTGGCGTATTGGAAGTGATCGAGACGCACGCCCGCATTGACCACAAGCCGGTCGCTGGGCTGCCAGAGATCGGTTAACGCGACGGACGAAAAGTGCGGCGTAACATTGTCGACTTGCGCGCTCTGTCCGTTCTCCGTCATCATCCAGCGGGCACCGGCCTTTGCAGCGGCAGATCCGGAGCAGGTACCGTCCAAGACGCAGTTACCCGGCATGAGGTTGAAGTCGTACTTCCCTTCGCCGGGATAACAGCCGCTGTGCGTCAGGCAGCCGCCTTGGCTTGCGCGATCGAAGCAGCTCCACGGCTGACCGGTAACGTAGTTGTAACATTTTCCATTCGGCGTGCCGTAGCTCGACAGAATCGTGCCCAGGCCGGTCGGCGCGAGGCTCGTCGTCGTCGGATCGGTCGAACTGAAGCCGGCGTTGTACGTCTGAAGACGCTGCGTGTCGTACGAGGCCTCGGCGGTGAGAAGATGCTGCGTCGAAAACTGGTTCGCGTAGATTAAGCTTGCGCCGTAGCCGTGCTCGAGCACTTCGTAGTCGGCCGGGTCGGAGCCGAAGACGAGCTGCGCACTTTGCGGTCCGTTGATGAACCAATTCGAGTACTGCCCGAAAACCAGACCGCGCAAATATGAGTGCGCGTCGATATTCTTCTGATATTGAAATTTCTCGATCGAATAGCCGTTCCAATTTCCATCGCGATTGCTCGGCGCGACCGGCGAGCCCGGCGTGCGATCCGTGGGGCTGCTCGGGAAGAACCCGATGGTGACGTCTTGCGGTCGCGGCGCCTGCATCAATGGGCCGCCGTAGTAGAGCGAATCGAGATACGGCATGGGATAGCCGATGCCGGTTTCTTTGCCGACTTTTGGCGTGTACCAGACGTCGGTCGCCGAGCTCAAAAACTGATCGGCGATTCCGCCGGTGACGTAAAGCATCTGAATATCGTCGCGCAGCGCGGAATCGTGGTGCGGGACGCCGATGTGGAGATTGACGACGTTCTCGCGGTCGAAATTCACGCCTTGCGCGTACGCATATCCCGGTGAAACGATAAAGCCGTAGTTTGGAGCCTTCCCGGCTGAGCCGTCGTGAAAATTGTAGACGTTGTTGCTCGTCGGCACGTTGAGCGGATAGAAATATAACGGTTCGCTGACGCCGCCGAACTGATCTCCGAACCGGTACGTCTGATTCGTGCCCGAAAGACCGACGTAATATGAAAAGAGCCGATCCGGCGTCGAGCCGGCGATTTCGAACGTCGCTGAATGATAGAAGGCCGGCCCCCCGATCCCTAAGTCCACGGCGGCATAGCCGGGGTACGTGCCGGACTTGATAACTTGGTTGATGTAACCCGCGAGTCCCGATGAGTTGGATGTCGCCGGCGTACCCCCGGTGTAGACGTGAACCTCTTGGCTGCCCAGCGACGTGAGCGTCGCGATCGGCGCGAGATCGGATTGACGCGTCGTCGGAAGCCCGTCGAACTCATACGCGACTTGATCCGAGTCGCCGCCGCGAACGTAGACGCTTTGATACCACCCCATCTGGTTCGACGGAATGTTCACGCCGGGAGCGGTCGCGATTGCTCCATAGGCCTGATTCAGCGATCCCGAGCCGCCCAGCGTTGCGGCCGCCTTCTGCCCTGCGGGATTTACCGAATAGACATCGCTGGTAACGCCGGATCGAACGAGCGACTGCGCCGAACGGGATGTGGTTCGTGCAATCGTTTTCAGCGTTTTCGGCAAAAGAATTGAAACGGTCGCCGATTGATCGGCGACGATCGTTACGCCCGCCTGTGACGTCGAGTCATATCCCGCCTTGCTCGCGTTGACGGTATACGTGTCGGGTTGGAGCGAGATGAACGAAAACGCACCTGCAGCGTCGGAGACGGTTTGAGCGGTTTGTGACGGCGAAGTTGCCGTTACCACGACTCCGCTAACCGGCGCATGGGTCGAGGCGTCGATCGCGCGGCCGCGCAGCGTCCCGGTCGTTCCGGCGACGGTTTGGACGGGCATCGCAACGAGCGCGAAAAGGACGATCGCTGCGAGCCGGTGTTTCATAAAGAAGAGCGGCTTTAAACTCGCCGAATAGCACTTCCTCGCCACATCATGACAGTACGCGAAAAACCGTCGACCTCCGCCACCGGAACGTCGCTGGCGAAACGGCGCCAAGCCAACGTCGCGCGCGGCGTCGCGACGACGCATCCCATTTGGGTCGAGCGCGCCGCGGGGGCGACGATCTGGGATATCGAGGGCAAGCGTTACATCGACTTCGTCGGCGGCATCGGAGTGCTCAACGCCGGTCACAGCGACCCGAAAATCGTCGCCGCGATTGGCGAACAAGCGGAGCGTTTTACGCACGCCTGCTTTCAGGTCGCACAGTACGAAGGCTACGTCCGCGTTGCCGAGGAGTTGAATCGCCGCGCGCCGGGTCCATCGCCGAAGAAAACGCTGCTGCTTTCGACCGGCGCCGAGGCCACCGAGAATGCGGTCAAGATCGCGCGCGAGTACACGCGGCGGCCGGCGGTCATCGCATTCACTCACGCGTATCACGGCCGGACGCTGCTGGCGCTTTCGATGACCGGCAAGAACGAACCATATAAGCAGCACTTCGGTCCGTATTGCGCTGAGGTGTATCATGCGCCGTTTCCTTACGAGCATCATGGCGCCACCACTGAAACTGCGTTGCGCGCGCTCGACGAGCTCTTCGCGAGCGTCGTTTCGCCGGACCGCATCGCTGCGATGATCGTCGAGCCGGTGTTGGGCGAGGGCGGTTTCGTTCCGGCACCCGCCGACTTTTTGCCGGAGCTGCGCCGTATTGCAACGGCCCACGGCATTGTGTTGATTGCGGATGAAGTGCAGACCGGCTTCGGCCGTACCGGCACCTTCTTTGCTTGCGAGCAGTACGGCATCGAGCCCGATCTTATGGCGGTGGCGAAATCGATCGGCGCCGGTTTGCCGCTTGCGGCGGTTGTCGGCAAAGCCGAGATCATGGACGCCCCCGCACCCGGCGGCCTCGGCGGCACTTTTGCCGGAAATCCCGTGGCTTGCGCGGCGGCATTGGAAGTTTTTGCGCTGATGGACGAGGCGTTCTTGGCGCGCGCCCGCGCCGTCGGCGAACGAATTCGCGCTGCGTTGCACTCCTTGAAGGTAGAGTTCGAAGCGATCGAAGACGTTCGCGGTCTCGGCGCGATGTGCGCGATGGAACTCGCGCACGGTGCGCCCGCAGTGGTTGAAGCCGCGCGTGAACGCGGGCTGCTTTTGCTGATCGCCGGCAAGCGCAACGTCATTCGAATCCTCGTGCCGCTGGTCGTGACCGATGCAGAGCTCGACGAAGGCCTGCAAATTCTGCGCGCCGCCCTGAGCGAAGTCTTGACGAGGTGACACAAAATTACCGGTGATCGAGAGCAACGAGTTTACGAATATACGGAGCGCGTACTTAATTTAATCGAGCGGAGCGACGTGACGCCGCAGGAAGCGGGTTGGATCACGCGCGAGACGGTCGAATCGTTCCGCGATCACATTAATCCTGGATTTTTGGAGTATCGCAAGGCGACCGACGCGCAAGGAGCGGGCGCAGTCGTCGAGTGGGCCGATGCCGGACTCAACTCCTACCGCGACGTGACGGGCCGAACGTACATCGATTGCCTCGGGGGGTTCGGCATCTTCAACGTCGGTCATCGCAATCCGAAAGTCGTCAAAGCCGTCAGCGACCAGCTGCGCCGGCAGCCGCTGCATAGTCAGGATCTTTTGGATCCGCTGCGCGCCATGCTCGCAAAAGCGCTCGCGATGCTGACACCCGAAGGACTGGATTTCAGCTTCTTTTGCAACAGCGGCACCGAAGCCGTCGAAGGCGCGCTGAAGCTCGCACGCGCATACAATCCTGCGAAGCAAACGATCGTCGCGGCGACAAAGGGCTTCCACGGCAAGAGCTACGGCTCGCTCTCGGCGAGCGCGAAAGCGGAGTTCCGCCGGCCCTTCGGGCCGATGCTGCCGAATATTGAGCACGTTCCCTTCAACGACGTGCTCGCGCTGCGCGACATGATGACGTCCTGCCGCGCCGTCGGCGAAGACGTCGGTGCGGTGCTGCTCGAGCCGATCCAAGGCGAGGGCGGCGTGAACATTCCCGACGATCGCTATCTGCCCGGCGTCCGCGCGCTCTGCGACGAGTTCGGCGCGCTTTTAATTTTGGATGAAGTGCAGACGGGCATGGGGCGCACGGGAAAAATGTTTGCGTGCGAGCATTGGGGCGTCGCACCGGATTTAATGTGCCTGGCAAAGGCCTTTGGCGGTGGCGTCGTGCCAGCCGGGGCGGTCGTAGGACGTCGAAGGATCTTTGCAAAGCTCTTCGACAATCCGTTCTTGCACACGTCGACGTTCGGCGGAAACCCGCTCGCCTGCGCGGCCGCTTTGGCAACGATCAACGTCCTCATCTTGCAGAAGCTTCCGCAGCGGGCCGCGGTCTTGGGAGAGCGCATGTTGGCAGGAATACGCGATGCCGCGATAGGTCACGACGATATCGTGAGCGCGGCTCGCGGCAAAGGTTTGTTGATAGCGATCGAGTTCCGCGATCACGAGACCGGCTTCGAATTCGGAAAGCGAATGCTCGAGCGCGGCGTGCTGGTGTCGGGCACGCTCGTGAACGCGCGCACGATTCGTATCGAGCCGCCGCTGACGCTCACCGACGAAGAAGCCGACTACGTCTGCCAAAGCATTAAAGAGAGTCTTAACAGTGTGTCAGGAGTGAAGGCATAATGCAAACAACGGAGCGCGGAGCCCAGGCCGAGGAAATTCTTCGCAATCTGCCGCGCATCAACGGCATCGTTCCGATGTATGTTGACGGCGGCTGGCGGCTAGCGGCCGATGGCGCGACGCGCGACGTACACAATCCGGCGAACGGCAGCGCGATCGCGACCGTGGCCGAAGGCAGCGCGGCCGACGCCGAAGCTGCCATCTCCGCCGCGCGAAAAGCTTTCGACGAGGGCCCGTGGGGCTCCATGAGCGCGGCCGAACGCGCTGCGCTGCTCTTTAAACTCGCCGATGCGATCGATGCGAACCGCGACGAGCTCATGCGCATCGACACGCTCAACAACGGCAAGCCGTTGCGCGAGACCGAGTACGACGTCATCGACGCCGCCAACTGCTTCCGCTATTACGGGGGGCTGGCGACGAAGCCGCATGGACAAACGTTCGACGTTCCTGCCCCGTCTCAAACGTTTACCGTGCGCGAACCGATCGGCGTCTGCGGCCAGATCGTGCCTTGGAACTACCCGCTGCTGATGGCGACGTGGAAGCTCGCGCCGGCGCTTGCGGCGGGAAACGTCTGCATTCTTAAGCCTGCCGAGCTCACGCCGCTCTCGACGATTCGTCTTGCAATGCTGATGCAAGCGCTGGAGTTTCCGCCGGGTGTCGTCAACATCGTGCTCGGCGCCGGCGCTACCGTCGGCCACGCACTCGCGGCGAGCGAGCTGGTGGACAAGATTGCATTCACCGGCGGCACGAAGACCGGGCGCAGCATCATGCACGATGCGACGACGAATCTCAAGAAGATCTCGCTCGAGCTCGGCGGAAAATCGCCCAACGTCGTCTTCGCCGATGCCGATTTCGACACGGCGATCGACTACGCGCTCTTCGGCATCTTTGCAAACGCCGGCCAAGTCTGTTCCGCCGGTTCCCGGCTCATCATCGAACGTTCGCTGCACGACCGCTTTATGGACCGGCTCGTCGAACGCGCGCAAAAGATTCGCGTGGGCGACGGCTTCGATCCTCAAAGCGAGATGGGCCCGATCATCTCGCCCGTCCATCGCGAGCGCGTTGAACACTACATCTCGGCGGGCCAAGACGAAGGCGCGCGACTTCTCTGCGGGGGCAACCGTCTCGGCGGTCCGCTCGCCGACGGCAACTTCATCGCGCCGACCATCTTCGACGGCACGTCGCCCGATATGCGCATCGTGCAGGAAGAAATCTTCGGCCCGGTGCTCGTCGTTCAGACGTTCGACGACGAAGCGCAGGCGATCGCGCTTGCACACGACACGATCTACGGATTAGCCGGCGCGGTTTTCACGCACGACATTGCGAAGGCGCATCGCGTCATTCGCAAAATGCGCGCAGGCATCACGTGGATCAACACCTATCATCCGACGTACAACGAAGCGCCGTGGGGCGGCTACAAGCAATCCGGGATCGGCCGCGAGCTCGGCACCTACGGCTACGACGCTTATACGGAAGTCAAGCAGATCAACGTCAATCTCGACGTCGAGCCGTCTGGCTGGTTTTCCAACGACTGACACGCTAACCAAAAGGCAGCTCGATGCGCTGATCGCTCGTTTCTCACCGAACATTGCGAAGCTCGCGCGGACGGCCTTGACGACGATGCGTAAGGAATTGCCGGGTGCGTACGAGCTCGTCTACGACAACGCCTACGCGCTCGTCATTGGATTCGGCCCCAGCGAACGTCCCTCAGAAGCGATTTTTTCACTGGTCATATATCCAAGCAAAGTGAGCCTCTGCTTTTTGTGGGGTGCCCAGCTGCCCGATCCGGAGCGGCTACTTCAAGGGAGCGGGAATCAAGTGCGCCACATACGGCTCGAGAGCGAGCGCACATTGTCTCAGCGTGCCGTTCAAAAGCTCATGGCCATCGCCACTGACGCCGCGGGCAGTCGATTTGACGGCAACGCAAATGGACGAATTATCCTTCGCGCTGTCTCTAAAAATCAACGGCCGC
>JAFAOZ010000118.1 GCA_019247395.1 Vulcanimicrobiota bacterium
GCTTGGCCCAGGCCGTAGGCACCGGAGGAGGGATTGGTGGCCGAGACGTTCCACCCGGACTCGCGGGTGATGATGGGAGCAGCACAGTCGTACTGGGCGCCGAAGATCGAGGCCGCGATGCCGATCGAGATAGCCGGGAACTGTACGTATCCGACGACCTGATTAACGGCACCGTACGCGGCGGTCGCGCTCGAGCCAAACTTGTTTACCATCCAGATCACCGCGAGCTCCGCGATCGAGACCATCATTACTTGAATACCAGTTGGTACGCCGATGCGAACGACGCCGCCGAGGATCTTCCAGTCGATCAGAAGATCGCCAAACATTTCGCGGTCGAACTTCAGCGGATGGTCGCGGCGATGGAGATAGTAGACCATCCATGCCAGTGCCGCCGAGTTGGCAATAAGCCCCGCGACCGCGGGGCTCACGACCCCAAGTTTCGGCAAACCGAACCAGCCGACGATGAATAGCGGTGTGATGACGATCGCAAGCACTGCCGAGACGATTAACGCGTAAAACGGCGTCGTCGAATCGCCGGTTCCGCGCAGTAACGTCGCATAGACAAAGTACACGAAAAATACAGGCATTACGAGGAAGATGACGCGTGCGTATGCATCCGATTGAGCGATGATGTCCGGCGGCGTGCGCAACCAGCTGAGCACGGTTGTGGAGGCGAGAATGCCGACGATCGCAACGATAATGCCCAAATAAAACGCCGCGCCCAGCACGGTGCCGGCGATGCGCTTCACCTTATGCAGATCGCGCGCGCCGAAGGCTTGTCCTACGAGTACGCTCGCGCCGCTCGAGACGCCGAAGACGAACGAAAAGAGCAAGAATACTATCGGAAAGACCGCCGAAATTGCGCCCAATGCTGCGGTCGAAATCAGCCGGCCGATCCATATGCTCGCCATCGTCTGCGACGCCGACTGCAAGACGTTGCTGAGCATCAAGGGTATGAGAAAGACGAGGAGGATCTGCCACATCGGCTTCCCCTCCTCGAAAATGTTGACGCCGTGACGCCGCGGCGCTGGTCGAGCCTCGGCCTGGGCCATCCGCTTATTCCTCTGCTAAAGCTTGATAGATCTCTTTGCGCGCTTCGTCTAGCCGCCGGCGCACGTGTTCGACCGTCTCGGGTTTCGAAGACGGTCCGAGCTGCGACACCGCTTGCATCAACCGTCGTGCCGAGTCGCGCAGTTGCGAACCCATGTCGTGCATCTCCTCTTCATCGTCGTCGTCCTCGTCTTTGAGCCAGCGCTCGAGATCCGCGGCGTGCTCGCCGAGAAGCCTGCGGCCTTGTTCGGTAAGCTCGTAGATCCGGCGATCGCCCTCTTCGCGCCCCGTCACCAGGCCGGCGGCCTCGAGCGCGGCCAGTACTGGATAGACGGAGCCGGCTCCGCCGCCCCAGCCTTTCTCGCGCACGGCGCGGATGAGGTCGTAACCGTGGCGAGGCAGCTCGTCGAGCAGCTTGAGCACCGCGAATTTCAGAATGCCGCGCCGCATGCGCCGCATGCCGCGCCGGCGGTCGCGTTTGCCGTGCCACCCCCACCAGCCGCTACGCGGATCCTCCCAAAAGTCCATATTCATGTCGCCATACTATTCGATATATCGTTATATTGTCAAGGCGTGAGCGCGCGTCGCTGTCGAAGCCCGCGGCCGTGCGTCTCGACAAGTTCATGAAAGTCTCTCGGCTGGCAAAACGCCGCAGTGAGGCCCATGAGGCGCTCGAGCACGGGCGGGTGACGAAGGACGGCAAGCCGCTCAAGCCCGGATATGCCGTCAAACCGGGCGACGAGCTCGAGATCCACTACGCAACCAAATTCGTGACGGTCCGCGTTCGCGAGGTGCCGTTGCGCGTGACGCCTGCGGTGAAGCCGGGCGACCTCTACGAGATCCTGCAGTCACGCAAGGACGACGCGGAATGGCTGTAATCTCGGCCGACACCAAAGATGCGCTGGCGCGCGACATACCCGCGGCAGCTCACTGCAGGGAGGCGCTGCTCGCGGGGCTCGCGCTGTACGGCTGCGTGCTCGACGAGTTCGTGACGCATCGCAACGCCGTGGCGCGACTCTTCTGGTCGCTGCTTGACGAGCGCACGCAGCCGATCGAGTCCCGCTCGCCGACGCGACTGCACCGGCTGCCGACATTTGCGATCGCGCTTCCGCCACGATTGCGGGGAATGCCGCCGAAGCCGGTGCACAAATGCGACCGGCTCATCGAAGTGCGGGCCGCGTTCTTAGCCTGCGGATCCCTTGCGGCCGGCGCGCGCGGTTACCATTTGGAATTCGTCGCGCGCAGCGACGAGATCGCTGCACGTCTGAAATGGATGCTCCGCAGCGCCGGCGTTCCACCCAAACAGGTTCGCCGCAAATCGCGCGTGATTCTCTACTACAAGGACTTCGACGCGATTGCGGAACTGTTGACGCGAGTAGGAGCCTTCGCCGCAGTCCTCGCGCTCGAAGACGTACGAGCCCTGCGCGAAACCAAGAATCGCATCCACCGCTTGGTGAATACCGAGGCCGCGAACCTCGAGCGAAGCGCGCAGGCCGCAGCCGCGCAGCGGCACGTCATCGAGTATCTGCGCGCCGCATACGGCCTGACGCGTCTGACGCCCGCGCTGCGCGAAGTGGCCGAGCTGCGGTTGAAGCATCCCGACGAATCGCTCGCGGAGCTCGGCCGTCGCTGCAATCCGGCGATCTCCAAGCCGACCGTGAGTAGCCGCCTCGGTTCGTTGACCCGGCTCGCCGATCACGTTCGCCGCGGGCAGGTGAGCGTGAAAGCGGTCCGGTAAACGCGCCTGCATGCGCATTGGAATCAACGGCTTCGGCCGAATTGGACGTAATTTCACCAAAGCGATCGTCGAGCGTCATCCGGAAATCGAGATCGCCGCCGTTAACGACTTAATCGACGCAAGTCAATGCGCGCATCTCTTCAAGTACGATAGCAATTACGGCGCCTATGCGGGCGACGTCTCGGGCGCTGACGGCATGCTCTCGATCGACGACCGCAAGATTCGGGTCTGTGCGGAGCGCGATCCCGGGAAGCTGCCGTGGAAAGATCTCGGGGTTGACGTCGTCGTGGAATCCACCGGTCTCTTCACCGATGCCGCCAAAGCTCGCGCCCACATCGACGGCGGCGGCGCGAAGAAAGTGATCATCTCGGCGCCGGCAAAGGGCGAAGACATCACCATCGTTCTCGGCGTCAACGATAAACAGTACGATCCCGGTGCGCATCACGTCATTTCGAACGCGTCGTGCACGACCAACTGTCTTGCGACCGCCGTCAAACCGGTCGTCGACGAACTGGGTTGGGTCAAAGGTTTCATGACCACGATCCACTCGTACACGAACGACCAGAACGTGCTCGACGGGCCGCATAAAGACCCACGCCGCGCGCGTAACGCGGCTACGAATATCGTGCCTACCTCGACGGGCGCGGCGAAGGCGCTCTATCTCACCATTCCCGAGGTCGAAGGAACCTTCGACGGCTTTGCGCTGCGTGTGCCCACGCCGACCGTTTCGATGATCTATTTAGTTGC
>JAFAOZ010000016.1 GCA_019247395.1 Vulcanimicrobiota bacterium
GTGACGCGGGCCGGCTGCAGCTTCAATGCCGCAATCAAACCGGCGATACCGGCGCCAACGACGATTGCGTCGCTACGGTCGCTCTGCATTTGTGCTGCGCTAATCTCGCGGCCGGCTGTATGCGAGCATTCGGTCAACGGCGCGGCGCGCACGCTCCGCAACGTCCGGCGGCACCGTCACTTCGTACTCCATCGCTTCCAAACTGTGCAGCACTTTCGGTAGCGTATTGCGCTTCATGTGCGGACAGAGATTGCATGGCCGCACGAACTCGACGTTCGGGTAACGCCCGGAGACGTTATCGGCCATCGAGCATTCCGTCATGAGCAGAACGCGCGCCCTCGTGTTGTGCGCGAGCTCGCCGACGTATTCGGTCATGCCTTGCGTCGAGCCGACGAAATCCGCCTCGGCGAGCACGTCGGGCGGACACTCGGGATGTGCGATGACGATCAACGACGGATCGCCATCCCGGAAGCGCCGGATCTCGCCGCCGGTGAAGCGCTCGTGAACTTCGCAATGGCCCTTCCATGCGATGATTTCAACCTTAGTTTTGGAGGCGACATACTTCGCGAGATACTCGTCCGGAAGAAAGATTACGCGCGGTGCGCCCAGCGCTTCGACGATCTGCACGGCGTTGCCGCTGGTGACGCAGACGTCGGATTCCGCCTTCACTTCGGCCGATGTATTGACGTACGTCACGACCGGCGTACCGGGGTACTTTTCGCGCAGCAGCCGCACGTCTGCGGCGGTGATGGACGCCGCCAACGAACAGCCCGCCTTCAGATCCGGGACCAAAACGATCTTGGACGGATTGACGAGCTTGGCGGTCTCCGCCATGAAATGCACGCCACAGAGAACGATGACGTCGGCATCGGTTTTTGCGGCTTCCATCGCTAAAGCAAGCGAGTCGCCGACGATGTCGGCGACGGTGTAAAAGATCTCAGGCACCTGGTAATTGTGGGCGAGAATGACCGCGTTGCGCTCTGCTTTCAGGCGGTTGATCGCGGCAACGTAGGGAGCGTGCAGCGGCCACTCAACGCGAGGGATAACGTGTTCCACCCGCGCGAAAATTGGGTCGGTTTCGGCCGCAACGCTGCTGGTATAGGGTAATTCGATGACGCCCATGAGCCTTGGTGGGATTGCGGCCCTCGACGCCGCTTCTCCCTTTTTCTAATACCGCGCGCGGACGCGTTCGTTTGCAGCGGCAAGCGGGGGGAACTCAATGCCGCTACCGTGGAAGCCTTCCGTCGCGCTCGGGCGTGCCCTAAGCGAGTTTAAGTTAGCAACCCGTAGGGGTACGAGGCGCCTACCTCGTTCATACCAAGCCAATAAGGAGGCACTCCGTGAATCGATGGTTTGTCGGCATAGTGCTCGCCGCCGCGGTCGTCGCAAGCGCGGGCAGCGTCGTAGCATCGGCACAACCGATGCCGTCAGAATCGCCAATGGCATCCATGTCGCCGTCGGCCGCGCCGGCCGGCATTGCCGCGCAGCCGGCGATGACGCCGTCGCCAATGATCTCCCCGGTGGTATCGCCGTCGGCATCGCCCGAAAACACGATGCAGCCGTAGAATTTTGGCGATTGAAAGCCGCTTCGTGTCGATAAGCTGTGGGTAACCAAAATTTCTTGTGGAACCCTTGTGGACTCGACGTTTAACTTATTGCAAGTCGCTTCTTACATTTGATAGCATGCAAACACTTCGCCCAATGACGAAGCGCGGAAAGTATCGGACCGCGATTGGAGGCACGTAGACGATCCGTCGTCAAAAGCGACAATCCGAGTGAATCCGCTCGAACAACCGGATCGAGACGTCGGTAGAGGCTCAACGGCTTCAAACAGGCGAGATGACCGGCGGTACAGCAAAGCCCGCAACGTAATCGCTGCGGGCTTTGTAATTTTCGGCGCAGAAGAGCGCCTGCATGGAGCCGCGGACCGAACTGACCCTACGAGGTTTCTTCTTGGGCGCCGCGATCACGCTGGTCTTCACCGCCGCCAACGTCTACCTCGGCTTGAAAGTCGGTCTCACGTTCGCCTCATCCATCCCCGCCGCGGTGATTTCGATGGCGGCGCTGCGCGCAATCCGAACCGCCACAATCTACGAAAACAACATCGTTCAAACCATCGCGTCGGCAGCCGGTACGCTCTCGTCGGTCATCTTCGTGCTGCCCGGGCTCGTGATGGTGGGCTGGTGGAGCGGCTTTCCCTTCTGGCAGTCATTTGCGATCTGCGTGATCGGCGGTATTCTGGGCGTCATGTACAGCGTGCCGCTGCGACGGGCGCTCGTTACCGGCTCCGATCTGCCATACCCTGAAGGCGTCGCGGCCGCGGAGGTGCTCAAAGTGGGCACTGCCTCGCGCGCCG
>JAFAOZ010000044.1 GCA_019247395.1 Vulcanimicrobiota bacterium
CGCCGCGTTCTGCTGAAAATATCCGGCGAGGCATTCGCCGGTAACGGCGCCAGCGTGGACGTCAATACGACCGAGACGATGGCCGAAGAGATTGCCGAGGTCAGCCGCGCGGGCGTCTCGGTCGCCGTGGTTGTCGGCGGCGGCAACATTTGGCGCGGTAAGGTCCACGAAGAGGCCGGCATGGATCGCGCCACGGCCGATTATATGGGCATGCTCGCAACGGTCATCAATGCGCTCGCGCTCCAAGACTCGCTCGAGAGGATGGGCGTCGCGTCGCGCGTGCAAACCGCCATCGCGATGCATCAAATCGCGGAGCCTTATATCCGTCGCCGGGCGATCCGGCATCTGGAAAAAGGGCGCGTCGTGATCTTCGCGGCCGGCACCGGCAACCCGTACTTTACGACCGATACCACGGCGGCGCTGCGGGCGGTCGAAGTCAATGCCGAAGCGATTCTTAAAGCGACGAAGGTGGACGGCATTTATACGGCCGATCCCAAGAAGGATCCGCGCGCGACGCGCTTCGAGCGGCTCGACTACATGGAAGTGCTGCAGCGCGGGCTTGAGGTGATGGACTCGACGTCGATGGCGCTTTGCATGGACAACGCGCTTCCGGTGATCGTCTTCGACATGGCGGTCTCGGGGAACATTCGGCGCGTCATTTGGGGCGAAGCGATCGGTACGTACGTGGGGCGCCGGGAGACCGCGCCCGTGGGAGGCGCAGGATGACGGATACTTACTTTAAAGAGATCGAGTCGCGCATGCATAAGTGCGTTGAGGCTACGCGCGGCGAGTTTGCTTCTATCCGTACCGGACGCGCTTCGCCGGCGCTGCTCGACCGCATCGTCGTCGAGGCATACGATCAATCCGTTCCGCTCAAACAAGTCGCCGGCGTCTCGACCCCGGACTCCCGCACGCTGCTGATCACGGCTTGGGATAAGGGCGTCGTACCCTCCATCCGCAAGGCGGTGGAGAAGAGCGATCTCGGATTGACCCCCAACGTGGACGGAACGGCCATTCGCTTGACGATCCCGCCGCTCAACGAAGAACGCCGGCGCGAGCTCGCGAAACTGGTGAAAAAGAAGGCCGAGGACGGCAGAGTTGCCGTGCGCAACGTTCGCCACCGATCCCACGACGAGCTCAAAGGGAAGCTCAAGTCGCACGAGATCACCGAAGACGACAACAAGCGCATGCAAGATTCGCTTCAGAAGCTAACGGATAAATACGTCAAGGAGATCGACGGACTCGTCGCGGCCAAAGAAAAAGAGATCATGGAAGTGTGAGCGAGGATTTGGTGCTCCTCCCCGAGGTGGAGGCGCGACGCGCGCTGCGCGGGCGCCGCATACGCCTGCAAATGGTCGCTCCCATCGGCCCGTGGATCGGTTGCGGAACGCTGCGCGTGCTTCGCCTTACCGAAACTGAAGAGGTTGCCGAGATTGCCGTCGGCTATGAGGCGTATCGCCAGTGAGCATCCTGCTTGCCGCGAAAGCGCGCCCTGCAGTCGAGCGACGCGGTATTCCCCGCCACGTCGCGATCATTATGGACGGCAACCGCCGCTGGGCAAAAGAGCGCGGCTTACCCGCAATCGAGGGACATCGCCGGGGGATGATCGCGCTGCGCCACGTGACGCGCGTCGCAAGCGACCTCGGCGTAGAAGCCCTGACCGTCTACGGTTTTTCGACGGAGAACTGGAATCGCGACGCCCGCGAGATCTCGCTGCTTTTTGAGTTGTGCGTCTATTTCGCGCGCAACGAGCTCATCGAGCTGCGGCGCAACAACGTGCGCGTTTGCGTCATCGGAGACTGGGAGTCGTTGCCGGGTGCGCCGCGCAGCGCGCTAGCCGAGCTTCAAGCGCGGACCGCGGCAAACACCGGTCTGCTGCTTAACCTCGCCGTGAATTACAGCTCGCACGCCGAGCTCGAGCGCGCGGTGCGTTCGATCGCGCGGGACGTTGCCGCCGGCATACTCGAGCCCGAGGCAATCGACGAAGCGCTCATCGCGCGCCATCTCTACACCGCCGGCTTGCCCGAGCTCGACCTGCTGATCCGGCCAGGCGGCGAACAGCGACTCTCGAACTTTCTGCTCTATCAGGCGGCCTACGCGGAACTGATCATGACCGATGTGTACTGGCCCGAATTCTCGAAGGATGACTTCAGACGAGCGTTGATCGACTTCCAACAGCGGGAACGGCGCTTCGGCGGGACTTGACCGAGCGCCGCGTCGTTATGGGTCTGATCGTCGCCGCGATCGGCCTGGTTTGCGTGCTGTTTCCGTGGGCCTTCTATATTTTGATCTTGGCGATTGGCCTCGCCAGCATCTATGAGTTTAACTATCTCTGCGCGATCAAGGGCCAGCCGCTCGAATATCCGGTCGCGGTTCTCGGCGTCTGCGCGTACATCGCGATGGCGGTCTTCGGGATATTGCACAAGTGGGAAGGCGTATTGCTCGCCGGCACCGTTATCGTCGCATTTTCCATCGGCATGTACGGCGAACAGAAAGGCTACTTCGCGCGTACGGCCTATACGCTGCTCGCCGTCCTCTACATCGGCAAGCTCTTAACCTATTTCATTTTCATCCGCCAGATCGAAGGCCAAGGCATGGCGTTGACGTTTTACGTCATCGTCATCATCGCGCTGACCGATACGTTCGGCATGCTGGTCGGAAAGAGCATAGGGCGGCACGGCTGGACACGCATTTCGCCGAATAAAACGATCGAGGGTTCGATCGGCTCGCTCGTGATCGTAACGCTCATCGCGACGGCGGCCGCGTGGCTGCCCGAGCTGCACCTGCAATGGTGGCAGGGTGCGGCGCTGGGACTCGCGACCAGCGTTGCCGCGCAGGTGGGAGATTTGGTTGAGTCCGCCTTCAAGCGTGACGCCGGAGTGAAGGATGCGGGCGCCGCCATTGCGGGTCACGGCGGCGTGCTCGACCGCTTCGATTCGTACTTGTTGGGTGGCGTGACGTTCTTTGCAACGCTCCACCTCGTCGGTATTCTGCAGGTACAGTGAAGCGTAGACGACTCGCAATCTTAGGATCGACGGGATCGATCGGAACGCAAGCGCTCGACGTCGTCGCGCATCATCCCGATGCGTTCGAGGTCGTTGCGCTGGCCGCCGGCCGGAATACGGAGCTGCTGAGGGAACAGGCGCAGCGTTTCAATCCGGCCTTCACGACGACGGCGCAGGACGGGCCGGACGGACTCTACCGCGTCGCCGTGGAGAGCGGCGCAGAGGTCGTGCTCGCGGCGACCGACGGTTCGGTGGCATTTGAAGCGGTCTTCGCTGCCGTCGAGCGCGGCGTGGACGTTGCGGTCGCAAACAAGGAACTGGTCGTCTCGGCCGGCGAGCTGCTCGTCGAGACCGCGCAGAAAAGCGGCGCGAGCCTTCTACCCGTCGATAGCGAACACAGCGCGATCTTCCAATGTTTGATCGGCGAGGAACGTTCGAGCGTTGCGGCGATTCTGCTGACGGCATCCGGCGGCCCGTTTTGGCGGACGTCGCGTGAAGCGATGGAGAACGCGGATCTCGGCGCGGCGCTTGCGCATCCGACGTGGCGCATGGGAACGAAGAATACCATCGACTCCGCGACGATGATGAACAAAGGTCTCGAGGTCATCGAAGCGAGCCGCCTCTTCGGCTTTACGGGCGACCGTGTTCGCATCGTCGTGCATCCGCAGTCGATTGCTCACGGGTTCGTGATCTTCAGCGACGGCAGCGTCAAATCACAGCTAGCCGCGCCGGACATGCGCGTGCCGATTGGCTACGCGCTCAGTTACCCCAAAAGACTGGAGTCTTTTGGGGAACCCCCGCCAGCAAAGCTTGCGGGGTCCCCCATTTTTCGCAACATTTCTTCCGATACCGATATACTTCAACTGCTTGGTGCGAAGAATGGCGAAGCGACGCTGCGGTACGAGTTTGAAGCCCCCGATCCGGCTCGCTTCCCTTGCGTACGGCTTGCATACGAAGCGCTCTCTGAGGGTGGAACCCAGCCCGCCGTGCTCTCGGCTGCGAATGAAGTCGCAGTCGCGGCTTTTGTCGAGGGCAGAATTGCATTTGGGCGCATTCCGGAGGTCATCGAAGAGGCCATGAACCGGGTGCGACCGGAAGAGCCAACCCTCCGCGGGGTAAGAAGGGCCGACGGGGAGGCGCGCACTGCCGCCGGAGAGATCGTCGCCGCTATCGAAAGGTCCACCGTCTAACCATGTTCGCCATCGTCACGTTCATCGGGTTCGAAAAGGTCATCACGTTTCTCGTGATGCTCTCGATCCTCATCGTGCTGCACGAACTGGGACATTACGTACTCGCGCGCCGCAACGGCGTCCGCGTCAACGAGTTCGCCGTCGGT
>JAFAOZ010000172.1 GCA_019247395.1 Vulcanimicrobiota bacterium
GGGGTGGGCGGCGACCCGATCATCGGCACGAACTTCGTCGAGTGCCTGCGCGAGTTCAAGAACGACCCCCAAACCGAGGCAGTGGTGCTCTGCGGCGAGATCGGCGGCTCGGACGAGGAAGAGGCCGCCGCCTTCATCGCCGAGCACGTGCCCGACCTCCCGGTCGTTGCTTTCATCGGCGGCCGCAACGCCCCGCCCGGCAAGTCCCTGGGGCATGCCGGCGCGATTATCTCCGGCCGCTTCGGAACGCCCGAGAGCAAAATCGCCGCCTTCGAGGCGGCCGGGGTCCCGGTAGCCGGCCGGCCCTCTGAAATTCCCGCCTTACTCGCCGACCGGCTGACCGCTGCCGCGACGCGTTAGAGCGTCAACGGAGTAGGCTTCCCTTTAAGGCTACTTAAAGGAACCGTCCCTTTCCTGAGCGTACGTTGGGAGCAGTGGGTCACTCTGTGAAGCTCCTGAGCCTGAAGGGCCCGCGGGCGCCAGGGCGGCTCGCCTTTTGACAACTTCACGTAGATAGAGGGTAAAAGAACATGAGTTCACATAAAACCCTCCGTCACGCGGTCGTGATCGCGACGTTGATCGGCGCGTTTCTCAGCCAGGGAACATGGGGACTGGCTGCGACAACCGGCAACATCGCGGGATCCGTAAGGGACGCGAATGGAGCACCAGTTGCCGGTGTCAGAGTAACGGCAGTCTCTCCCTCGCAAACTTCGGCCGCAACGACGGACGCGGGAGGTCACTTCGTGCTCCTCTCGCTTGCACCCGATACCTACACTCTGAGCCTGGCGAAGAGTGGGTATCAACCCGTTTCGTTCCCGGGCGTGGTCGTATTTGCCGACCAGACGCAACAGGTTGCATACACGTTGCAACAAGCGCTGAAGCAAATCGCTCACGTCACCTCGGCCGCCGGCACGTCGCTCGTTAAGTCGGGCGTCGGCGGCGACCTGTACAGCGTCAACTCGGCGCAGGTCGCAGCAGCGGCCCCGCTGGGCGGCGGCGGTAACCTGAACAACGCCTACTCGGCGATGGCTTCGGTTCCCGGCGTACAGACGTCGCAAGGCGGCATCGGATGGGACTTCAACGCCGCGTACGTTCGCGGACAGAACTCGTACTATACCGGGTACGAGTACGATGGTATTCCGGTTAACCGTGCTTTCGACAACTACAACTCGTCGACCGAATCGAATCTCGGCTTACAAGAGCTGCAGGTCTATACGGGCGGCGGACCGTCGGGCGTCGCCAGTGCCGGTACTGCCGGTTTCATCAATCAGGTCATCAAGACCGGTACGTTCCCCGGCTTCGCAACCGCGAACCTCGGCATCGCGTCGCCGATCTTCTACCACCAAGCGCAGGTCGAAGTCGGCGGATCGACGCCGGATCGTACCTTCAGCTACTACGTCGGTCTGCTTGGTTACAACCAAGACTACCGATTCTTCAACAACCAGAACGGCGCCGGATATATGGGCGTCGGGGGACCCCTGTCGGGCGACACGCTCGGCAACGGCATCGGCTACGGCGCAGGTAGCAATCAGATTCTCGCCACCGGCTATACCTGCGTCATCGGAACATGCCAAGGCGTCAAGCCGGTATGCCCGCTCGTCGGTGCTCCGTGGAGCAACCAGCCCGTAGCGCAGATCGGCAAGCAGGGCTGCTGGCAGTTCTACAGCGGCCTCGGCGGAAGCCCGTCGATGGTCTCCGACCGCGAAAACGTCGTCAACCTGCACATGGGCATCCCGAAGTCGAACGGACTTCGCGATGACGTGCAGCTGATGTGGAGCGGATCGGCGCTGAACAATTACGGTTACAACAGCCCGACCGACGTCGGCCCGGGCTACAACCAGTTCATCTACTCACTGTACGGCACGAAGGCCGCGCCGCCAGTTTGCGGTCCTGAAACGATTGCTCCGGGACTGACGGTCAACGGCTGCTCGAGCGGATCGTTTGCATCTCAACAAATCATCCCACTCGAGGGTAATGGACCGTACTTCACATGCGGTGCAACCAACACGGCTGGCTCCGTCACGTATACCGCGGGCTGCGCACCGACGTACCTCGCGTACTCGGACTCAGTGACGTACAACTTGCCGTTCGGTGCCGTCGTCGCGACGCCCGGCCACACCAAAGCGCCGACGCCGTACTACGTGCCGAACTCGCCACCCCACCCATTCAATGGACCGTTGCCGGCCTACGATAACTCGATCAACCTGAATCAGAACAATACCGGAATCACGAAGCTGCAGTACACGTACGCACTGAGCCAATCGGCTTATCTGCGTGCCTATGGCTACACCTTCTACTCCGATTGGATGCTGAACTCGCCGTACTACGGCGCGTCCGGTACGAATGCGCCGAATTTCCCCGGCACGGCGCAGTATCTGTTGCTGACCCACACGGCGGGCGGCACGCTCGAGTTCCAGGATCAGCTCAACGACCAAAACCTCATCTCGTTGAGCGGTAACTACTCGACGGCAAACGTCACCCGCTTCAACAACTCGACCGCGTACGGCACCACGTCGCCGATCGGCTACATGGCGCACAACGGCGGCCCGACCGCAGGCTACACGTGCTACGACCCGACCTACGGCACGGCGCAGACCTGCTTGACCAGCAAATACTACGATGTCGCCAGCAACAGCTTCATTAGTCCGACGTGGCGCAGCGCCGCGACGGTTGGGCCGACCGGCTTCGCCGGAGCGGGCACCCCGGCCGCAAAGGCGGGCGCAACGTGGGATACGCTCTGGAACTCGCAGGCAAACGGTTCGTATAACACCGTCAAGCCGAAGTTCACGAACGCCTCGCTGCAAGATCAGTTCCGTCCTAGCGACCGGTTCCTGATCAACGCCGCGATCCGTTACGACAACTTCACCTACGATCTTCCGGACTCGTTGAACAACGCGACGCTCTTCTACGCAAGCCTTACGGCAAACTATACGTGCGTCTTAGCTGCAACGAATCAGGTGCTCACGCAACCGTTAGCGGCTGGGCAGCCGCCTCCGGCACAGGCCCAATACGTTAATGGTGACTGTAACGCGGCAGCGACCGCGCTGCATCCCAGCGGTCCACATACCGGCTGGGTGCATCCCAACGGTACCACGCAAGACGGCGTGGCCGCGCCGAACTTCACGGCGCAATCGCCGTCGTCGTACTCACTCGACTACTGGCAGCCGCGTTTCTCGGGAACGTGGACGGTCAATCCGGATAACGTCGTCCGTCTGTCGGCTGGCCGCTTCGTGCAGCCGCCGATCTCGGCGTCGGTCCAATACCTCGCCCTCGCCGGCGACGACCGCTCGGTCTGGAACAACACGATGAACCTCGGGTTCTACTCGCCGTTCCACCCGATTCCGGGAATCTCGTCAGGGCAGTACGACCTCTCGTGGGAGAGCCATCTCAAGGGCACGGACGTCAGCTTCAAGCTCACGCCGTTCTATACGTGGGTCTCCAACTGGCAACAGCAGACGTTCATCGGTGCCGGCTTCGTGACGCAAGTCCCGGTCGGCGTGAACCGTAATCAGGGCGTCGAGTTCCAGCTCAACAAGGGCGACTTCAGCCGTAACGGTCTCTCGGGACTCTTGGCAGTCACCTACACCGACTCCAAGGTACAGTTCCAGAACGTGAATTTGAGCACGGGCGGTACTATCACGAGTGAGCTTACCGCGCTCAACCAGGCGATCACCGAGTACAACAAACTCACGAAGGCGGGCGGCGGCTCTCCCTGTTACCAGGGCGGCACCGCTGTCTCGTGCTCGACCCCGAACGGAACCTGCGGAACCACGTCGGCGCCGTTCGAGTGCGACACGATCCTGAACCCGTACTACAACAAGCCCGAGCAGGGTTTGCTTGCGACCGGCGGCTGGTACCACCCGTACTCGACCGCGATCGCGCCGAACCTCAACGGTGCGATAGACAGCTACATCTCACCGTGGGTATCGTCGTTGCTCCTCAACTGGCGCCACGACAAGCTCGCGATCACCCCGAGCTTCAACTTCCAAAGCGGCGGCTTCTATGGAAGCCCGCTCGATACGGAAGGGCTCGATCCGCGCTCGTGTCTGCTGAACTCGGCAACGACCGGCATCACCAAGGTGTCGCCGAAGACGAATCCGCAGCAGTGCAACTACCTGACGACGACGTCCCCCGGCACCGGAGCCTTCACGTACTTGTACGTGCCGAATCCGCAAACGGGAGCGTTCTTGTTCGGCAACTACGAGCAACCGAACTCGATCGTCGGTAATCTTCAGGTCACGTATGACGTGAGTCCGAAGATCCGGCTGACCGTGCTCGGAACCAGCCTCTTCCGCGAGTGCTTCGGCGGTTCGTCGGCACCGTGGACGTCGGCTTATCCGCCGAGCAACGTGTTCTGCGGCTACGCACCGGCGGGCGGCTCGTTGAACAGCACGATCTATCCGAGCAACTTCTACAACGGTACGGGCATCAACGACTTCAAGGCCAATGGTGCTCATACGCCCTTCCAGCAAAGCTACACCCCGAGTGGAGCGACCAATGGCGGAATCGGCGCCTCGGTTCAGCCGATCAACGTCTACTTCAACGCGCAGGTTCGAATCTAAAGATTCGCTTCTCCGCGTCAACGTAGAGAACGCAAGCGGGACCCTTCGGGGTCCCGCTTCTCGTTTTGTCTGCAGGCAGCGCCACCCGCGTGCGAGAAAAATTACGTGCGATGCAGAGATTCGTTCTGCTTTTTGCGTGCGTGCTAGCGTGCGCCGCCTTCCTTCCGCGAGAGGCCCGCTCCGACAATGCCATCGGCGCTGCAGGGGCAACGCCGCCGCCGGAAATTTACCATGTCGTTACCAGCGCATTGTGCGCGCGACTGCACGAGCGCGTGCGGCCGGCGGTCGCGATGATCTTGCAAAACGATGAAAAGATCGCCAAGAGCCCGCCGCTCTTTAAGAAGTATCAGCAAGGCACGTTGACGGGGTTCGGACAGGATACCGCGCAGAACGGCGATTCGATCTACACCCAGACGCCGGAGACGCGCATGGCGCTGCAGCAGATGTCGTATCTCGTCATCCCGATTGCGCGCAACATCATCGCGGCTCAAACGCTCCTCGACGACGTCAAGCTCGTCGAACCGACCGGCAATCCGAACGACGACGCAAAGCTGGCGCAGATCAAGCGGCAGCTGCTCGAGACGATCGCCTATCAGAGCGCCTCGCTCGATATCATCAACGGTTTCGTGCAGACGTTGCAGATGGGCGACCTCCAGCACGCGGGCGAAGAGTATCTCAGCGAGATGCAGGGGCAGGATCTCAATACGTCAATGGCCCGCGAAACACCCAATCCGTGGCAAGACCCCAACACGCCGGGCCTCGCTCCGAATCCCTACTCGCTCAACGTCGAGCAGATTCCGGGGCTCTCAGTCGGTTACAATCCACTGGGCCGGATCGTTGAAGGATTGACGTGGTTGCAGGAAGAGACCCAAAAACGTGAAGACGTCGCCG
>JAFAOZ010000139.1 GCA_019247395.1 Vulcanimicrobiota bacterium
CAACGGCGGCCGAGGCCAGGTCACGATTCAGACCTGGGACCGCCCCCAGGTGCTCGTCACCTCGGAGCAGCCCACCGACATTCAGCACCTCACCCCCAATCAAGTCGACCCGCGGATTCCTAAGCAGTTCCAGATGCCGTCGCACACCATACAAACGGAGCACGGGCCGGTGACGCTTGCGGCCGAGTCCTTCGTGCTGCCCGAGATTTCCAGTGGCCCCCACGACGCCATCGTGGCGCGGGGCAACGGACGTATGACGATCATGATTCCGCGCGGAACGGCGATGGTGATCGCGCATTTGCGCGCAGGCCGTTTGGCGATCAACGATTACCACGGCGTCTTCGTCGCGCACGTGCGCGGCGCCGAAGTCGCGCTCAACCGCGTCGGCGGGACCGGCTACGTGGAGTCGTTGCGCGGGCGGGTCGTCGCGACCGACTCGTCGTTCGAACGTTTGCGCGTCCGCACCGCGACCGGCGACATGCTCTTCCGCGGATGCACGTCGCACCAAATTCAAGCGAACAGCAACTATGGTTCGATCGTCTACGATAACGGAGACTTTGCGCCGGGCTTGGCGCGATTTGAATCCGAGCACGGCAACGTTGCGCTCGGCGTGCGCGGTAACGCGCAGATCGGCGCGCACAGCGGCGCCGGTCACGTGGAATCGAGCTTCCGCGACGACGCTCAAGTGCGCGGCGATCCGACGACGAAACAGGCGACGGTCGGCAACGGCGGACCGGTCGTTACGGCGACGTCGAAAAATGGTTCCGTCTATCTCTACAGCGGTTCGATGAACGATCATCCGCACGTTCGCCAAGAGCTCAGCGGGAGTACGCAGCTTCCGACGCGACCGCCGGGCGGTCAAGCACACCCGACCGAACATCCCGGCCGTCCCCCGGGCTAAGCGAATCTAGACGACTGCGTCTGAGCCGGTCGCCGCGGCGATCTCGGTCTCCACGTCGAGCGTCAATCCGTCGTATACCGCAATCGCGCGCAGCCCCAGCTCGTCTTCGAGTTCGGCCGCAAGCCGTGGCGGATCGGCTTCGAGCATCTTGGTTCCAAAATGTTGGAACACGGCGACCTTTGGACGCACGTCGGCGACGACGCGGCGCGCGTCACGCCACGCGAAGTGATCGACGTTCATTTCGTCGCGGTAGCGCAAGACGTTCACGACGAGCACGTCGGGCTTATGACGCGCGTAGTCGGCGGCGAGGCCGTCGAAGTAGCGTCCACACGGCAGATATGCGACCCGCACGTCGCCGTGCACGAAGATCAGACCGTGCGTCTGAACCGCGTGCCGGTGCAGCATCGAAGTGTACATCTCGACTTCGCCGATACGATACGGCCCGCTGCTCGCTTCTAATCGCTCGATGCGCTCCACGAAGGCGCGGGCATAGGGCAGAACGACCGGCTCCTCGTCGAAGGCGTCGGACGGTGCAAGCACCGCGCCGCGGCGGCGAAATCCGCCGGAGGTCATCGCCTCGATCAGGACGTTGACGTCGCCGGAGTGATCGAGATGCTTGTGCGAAAGCACGATCGCCTCGAGCTCGCGCGGATTGCAGGGAGGCACGTGCGAAAGCGCGCGGACGAGTGCGCCCGGCCCGGGATCGACGTGGATCTGCGTCTCGCCGAACCGCATCCACATGCCGCCTGAAGCGCGCAGCTGGCGCGCGACGACGAAACGCGCGCCGCCGCTGCCGAGGAAGAGAATGGAGCGCGCCACGCGGTTATGCGAGAACGGGCAGCTTGGAGAACTCACCGTTGAGCACCGCGGCCGACGGGCGTCCGAGCCAGCGCTCGAGCACGGTTGCATAGACGCTGCGAAAATCGACGCTGAAGCGCACGTTGCCCATATTGGTAACGGCGAGATCCGGCATCGCGCCGTATAATCCGCCGCGCACCCCGCCACCGATGAGGAAAAGCGGCGACGCTTCGCCGTGATCGGTGCCGCGGTTGCCGTTCTCTTCGATCCGGCGCCCGAACTCGCTGAAGGTTACCGTGAGAACCCGGCGATCGTTTCCATGCGCCGCAAGATCGTCGTAGAACGCGGCGACCGCATCGGAGAACTGCATTAAGAGTTGGTCCTGCGTCTTACGCTGGCTCACGTGGGTGTCGAACGAGCCGTGCTCGACGTAGATGACTTTCGTGCCGAGATTGCTGCCGACGATCTGCGCGGCGAGCGCCAAACTGCGTCCGATTGCCGTTGCCGGATAGGCTGCCTTAGCTTGGTAACCCGAGACGAGTTTCGGCAGCTCTTCCGAGCTGCGCTGCGCGTCGCCCTCGATTGCCATGACGTGCGCCAGATACGGCGAGGCGAACGGTAGCGTCGAATCGTGCGCTTGGCGCGAAAAGGCATCGCGCGCCGCCGCATCGCGGTCGGCCATCATCGCATAGGAGCCGAGACCTGCGATCGACGGAATGTCGGTGCGCGCCGAGACGAGCGCTTCCGGCAAAACCTTGGAGATCGAGACGCCCTTGAAGAGATTCGTTTTCGGCAAGCTGGCGTCGTCGAAGTAGCGGCCGATCCAGCCGGTATGTTCGTAGCGATCGGGCGCGGCCGTTTGCCAAATTTCCGTTGAGCGAAAGTGCGAATGATCGGGATTCGGATATCCGACGCCCTGAACGATTGCGACCATCTGCCGGTCGTAGAGCGATTTCAGCGAGCGCATGGACGGATTGAGGCCGACACGCGCGTCGATTGCGAGCACCTCGTTTCGATCGACCGCGAGGCCCGGCCGTAAACGATAGTAGCGATCGTCCCCATGCGGCACGACGCAGTTAAGACCGTCGTTGCCGCCAAAGAGATTGATCAAGACCAAGCAGCGCTTCTCGCTGCCGGGCAGTCCGGGAAGCGGCGCCTGTGCGAGCGCACGCGCGAAGACGTGCTCGCTGTTCGCGACGACCGCCAAACCTGAGACGGCCCCGAGTAAAAAGTTTGTGCGTTTCATTAGTTCAGCTGATAGGCGGGCGTGGCCATGGCAAGGTAGACCGCGCCGGTAATTCGTTCGTCGTAATTCTCGGCCGAAAGCGACGGCAGCGCGGCGGACCCCGCACCGCCGAGATAGGCTTCGAGCTCGCTGCGCGATGCCGGCGAAACGTCGTTCTGCACGATGATCTGCGCCAAGACGCTCGCGGCACTCTTCGGTGCAACGGGAAGCTGCCGCAGCCACGACGATGCGCGAAGCGTCTGCGAACCGAGCAGACGCGTGAGAAAGTTCTGCCGGTCGATCATCGTGCCGCTCGTCAGCCAGTTCTTTCCGCCCGGCCAGCCGGCGACGCTGGGCGGAAAGAAGAGCCGCTGCCCCATCTGCGCAAGCGACGGTATCGCCATTGCGCCGATCTCAGACAAGCCGAGCGTCTTATAGGTGCCGACGACGAATTCGACCGGACTCTTCACCAGCGCGCGATACGACCGTTCGCTGTAAAAAACGTTGCTCGCAAGCAGCACGCCCAGCACCGGCGCGAGCTCGTAACGATGCGCGCGCATAAGGCGCGCGACCGCGTCGATCAGTTCGGGCTCCGGATCGTTGTAGACGAACCAGTTCAGCAGGCTCGTGGCGAAAAAGCGCGCGCATTGCGGCTGATCGAAGATGATGTCGACGATATCATCGCCGTTGAAGTTGCCGGTGCGTCCAAGAAACGTCTTTCTGCCGGCGTCGTGCCGCGCCTCGTCGAAGACGACGGCATCGCCTTTGCGCACGACGCGCCATCCCGTCCACGCACGCGCCGATTCCCGAACGTCGTCCTCAGTATAATTGTCGACGCCGAGCGTGAAAAGCTCCATGAGCTCGCGCGCGTAGTTTTCGTTCGGGTGCGACGCGACGTTGCTGGCACCGTCCAGAAAAATCAACATCGCCGCGTCCTTCGATACCTCGTGCGTGAGCTCGCGCAGATTTCCCGTCGCGTAGCGGCGGAACAAGGCATTTTGGTTGTACGTAATGCGCGGAAAGCGCGGCGTCGCGCGTGACGTAAAGTGACCGTGGAAATAGAGGGTCATCTTTTCTTGCAGCGGCGCCGGCGAGTTCAACATGCGATTGAGCCACCAGAGCTGAAGTGCGGCGAGCGACTCGCGCGTTTCGCGCTGTGCGAGCGGTCCGTCGACCTGCGCTTGTTCGGGTGGGGCGATCGAGTTTGCGTTGGGTACTGCGAGCAGCGTGGCGGCCGCATCAACGGCGCGCATCGCGCCATACCGCGCAATCTCTGCGGGCGTTCCGCCAAAACCCGCGCGGCGAAGCAAATGCGCGGCGGCGCGCTCGCCGAGCGTACCGGGATAGGGTTGCAGCGCGGTTGCGAGATCGAGACGGCCCTGCGGACGCAGAATGCCGCCGACGTCGACCTTAGCCTGGGCGGCCATAGGGATAGCTACGAGTCGGCCGCGCGGCGGCCCTTGAGCCGGCGGGAACGTCTAACCGGGCTCTAAGCGCGTTGCGCCGAATGGGCGCGCGATGGCGGTGCTGGAAACGCGGCTCGACCGGCGTTCTGAAGGCTTCGATGCGAACGCGCAGCGGATGGAGCGATTAGTCGGCGAGTTGCGCCGGCGGCTCGTCGCGGTACGCGCCGGCGGCGGCGCGGAGGCGGTTGAAAAGCATCGCCGGCGCAATAAGCTCACGGCCCGCGAACGCGTCGACCGGCTGGTCGATCCGGGCTCCGATTTTCTCGAGCTCTCGGCGCTGGCGGCCGCCGATATGTATAACAACGACTCGCCCGCCGCCGGCATCGTGACCGGCATCGGCATGGTCGAAGGCCAGCATTGCGTCATCGTCGCAAACGACGCGACCGTTAAGGGCGGCACGTATTACCCGATGACGGTGAAGAAACATCTGCGCGCGCAAGAGATTGCCGAGCAGAACCATCTCCCATGCATCTATCTCGTGGACTCCGGCGGCGCGTTCTTGCCGCTGCAAGCCGACGTCTTTCCCGATCGCGATCATTTCGGGCGCATCTTTTACAATCAAGCGCGTATGTCGAGCAAACGCATCGCGCAGATCGCGGCGGTGATGGGATCCTGTACGGCGGGCGGAGCGTACGTGCCCGCAATGAGTGACGAGACGGTCATCGTCAAGGGGCAAGGAACGATCTTTCTGGGCGGTCCGCCGCTGGTCAAAGCCGCCACCGGCGAGGAGGTCAGCGCCGAAGATTTGGGTGGGGCCGACGTCCATACGCGCGTCTCCGGCGTCGCCGACCACTTTGCGAACGACGATCCGCAGGCGCTCGCAATCGTACGCGAGATCGTACGCAACTTGCATCTCGAGCTGCCGCGGCAGTGGGACCGCGCCGAAGCCGCGCCGCCGAAGTACGAACCGCGCGACATTTACGGCATCATTCCGGCGGACAGCCGAATCGGATACGACGTCCGCGAAGTCATCGTGCGGCTCGTCGACGCCTCGGAGTTTCACGAGTTCAAATCTCGCTACGGCAGCACGCTCGTCTGCGGCTTCGCCCGCATCGAAGGCCATCCGATCGGCATCCTGGCCAACAACGGCATTCTTTTCAGCGAGAGCGCGCTCAAGGGCGCGCATTTTATCGAGCTCTGCACGCAGCGCGGCACGCCGTTGCTCTTTCTGCAGAACATTACGGGCTTTATGGTCGGCCGCGAATACGAAAACCGCGGGATCGCCAAGGACGGGGCGAAGCTCGTCACGGCCGT
>JAFAOZ010000222.1 GCA_019247395.1 Vulcanimicrobiota bacterium
GCACAGGGATTTGCCGTGCGCCTACCCTACTCGAAACCGCCCGGGATGGATGAAGACGACGTTGCGCCGGTGGCCACGATGATCGCGGAAGGACGCGACATCGCATACGTTCCGCAGGCGCGAATCGAGCATCACACGGTTGGCGGACTCGGCGACGCGCTCAAGAAGTTCGGTCCGCGCATTCGCAAGCGCATCACGGATCGGCAGCAGCCGGTTTGGTCCCGTTTACAGAACGCCGATCCGGGAAGACGGCGGCGCGCGTATCTCTGGCCGTTCTATGCAGCCACCGTGCTCTTGCCGTCCGTCGTCGCACTCTATGGATGGATGCGCGACGGCCGGCGCGAGTGGCTCTATCATCCGTTCGTCAGCGCGGCCTTCGCTTTCGAATTCTGGAAGCAGGCGGCTCTGGTAGCATTCGAACGAGCGAGCAATTTAGTTGCTGGAGACGTAAATTGAGCGGCGAAGCAACGCGAATCGCGATCGGGGGCGCCGGCGGCGCGCCCTCGAACAACTTCATTCGGTCGTTGCGCGAAGCGCCGCATGCGTACTACCTCGTGGGCTTTTGCGCGAGCCCCACGGATCTGCTGCTAGCTGACGTGGACGAGCGCTCTACAATGCCGCTGGCGAACGACCCGGGCTATCGCGACGCATTGCTTCGACTGCTCGATCGCACCAAGCCTGCACTGCTGCACGTGCAGAACGACCACGAAGTCGCTGCGGTGTCGCGCATTCGCGACGACATAGAATCGCTGGGTGTCAAACTCTTCATGCCGTCGCGGTACGCCGTGGAAACGTGTTTAGATAAGTATCGTTCCTACGTGGACTGGCAGCGCAGCGGCGTCCGCGTTCCCCGAACGATCCTTCTCAACGATAGCGACGACCTCGCGACCGCGTTCCGAACACTGGGCCCGAAGCTTTGGATACGCGCCACCTCCGGGGCTGGGGGCGCCGGCTCGCTGCCGACGGAATCGTTCGAGTTTGCGCGTCTCTGGGTGGAGCGAAGCCGCGGCTGGGGTTCGTTTACCGCAAGTCAGTGTTTAACGAGCGCAAGCACGACGTGGCTCTCGCTTTGGTATCATGGAGAGTTCGTCGTGGCGCAAGGCCGTCGTCGTTGGAGTTGGAACTTCGGAAACCGAACGCTCTCCGGCGTCACGGGAATCACCGGTGTCGGTGAGACCTTCTCCAATGCGGAAGTAGATCGTCTCGCCGAGCAAGCGGTGCGCGCCATCGACCCGTCGCCGCACGGCATCTTTGGCGTGGACATGACCTACGGAGACGACGGCCTGCCGTACGTTACCGAAATCAACATCGCGCGCTTCTTTACGACCCACTATTTCTTCACCAAAGCAGGGCTAAATATGCCCGACATCTACTGCCGGCTCGGCATATTCGGCGAAGAGCCGACGCTCGCCAAACGCCTGAACCCGCTGCCGGACGGTCTGGTCTGGGTACGCGGCATGGACGTCGAACCCGTGCTTACGACGGTGAAAGAGATCGAACGGCTCTCTGCCGGGAGTCAGACCCCAGGCTAATTGTGAAGACGGTCCTGGTCACGGGCGCCAGCGGCTTTATCGGACGGCGAGTCGTCACCGCGCTGAGCGCTCTTCCCGCGGTGCGTATACTGACGCTCGGGCGCAGCCCGGGGGCTTCGCAGCCAAACGTCGAGTGGCACCAGATTGCGCTCGAGTTGCTCCAACGCAAAGACTACGAGCGTTTCGGCGTGGATGGGATCGATGCGGTCGTCCATTTGGCGGCGTACGCACCCAAGACCGTCGCGGACGCCGACGAAGCGCAGCCAATCGTCGCCGCCAACGTCAACGGCACCGCAGCGTTGCTCGCGAGCCTGCCCAACGTGCCGCGGCAGTTCGTTTTCATCAGTTCAGTAGACGTCTACCGTGCCGGCGCCGACGTAATCGACGAGACGACCACGGTCGGCCCGCGCACGCTTCACGGCGCATCCAAGCTTTTCGGCGAACAACTGGTACGCAGCCATTGCCGCCGAAACCGTGGGGGCTACTGCATCCTGCGCCTTGGGCACATCTACGGTCCGGGTGAAGAGCGCTATCAAAAAGCTATACCGAATCTGATACGCGCGATGCTCGCCGGGAGCGAGCCGACCCTCAGTGGTGACGGAAGCACGCAGCGCGACTTTCTCTACGTTGACGACGCCGCTCGTGCGATTGTCGCCGCCGCCCTCTCCGAAGCCACTCTCGATCCCATCAACGTGGTGCGCGGTGAGTCAGTGTCGATTCTGAGTGCAGCGCGGCAGATCGCCGAGCTCACCGGCTACCGCGGGCTCTTCCGATTTGAAGGAAGTAACGGTGACTCGCTGTGCTTCGACAACACCGCAATGAGGCGCAAACTCGGGACCGACTCCTTCGTTGCGTTTCGCGAGGGCCTCGCGCGCGAGATTGCCGATTTCCAAACGAGTAAGGCGGTCGGCGATGTCCGACACTAAGGGCATCGTATTCTTGGACCTCGACGGTCCCATCCTGGAGTGTCGCGATCGTCATTACGCCTGCTATCTCGAACTTTGCAGACGCTTTGGCGTCAGAGCTCGCAAACGGGAGTCGTACTGGCAACTCCGGCGGCGCCGCACCAGCGCGGCCGAACTCGTGCGAGACGCCGGCGCGTCCGTCGAAGAAAACGCGATTCGAAGTGCCTGGATCGACCTTATCGAAGAGCCTCGTTTCTTGCGGCTGGACTTCGTGCATCCGCTCGTAATCGAGACGTTGGCGGCGTGGAAGATGCACGGCCTGCGGCTTCTCGTCGTTACGCTGCGCCGCAACGAAGCCGCCGCGCGAGCGCAGTTACGGCGGCTGCGCGTCCTCGAGCTGCTCGACGCCGCGATCGTTTGCGATCCTCACTTGGGTGGAGCCGGCAAGGCTGCCGCTGCGAAGGCCTGGGCGGGCGAGTACGGCGCAAGTCGCCGGGTTTGGATTGGCGACACCGAAGCCGACGCCACCGCCGGCACGATCCTCGGCGCCGAACTCTATCTCGTCAGCTGCGGAATACGCAGCGCTGCCTATTTGCGTTCGCTCGCGGCAGGCAGGGTTGTGCGAGACCTGCCCAGCTTGCGTCGTCGCATCGCGAGCTCACCTCGGATCGTTGGGATTCCACGGCATCGCTAAATCTTTGGGGCCGATGGGACCGGAATGCCGGTAGATAAAGAATTTATTATCGGGTCCCACATAGACCGTATCGAGCGTGAGCGGATCGTGCCCGTAGAAAACGACGGCATTGGTTGTTCGATCGTAAACGGCACGCCAGTGATAACCCGATGGCAGATGTGCGTAGCTGTAGCTTTGCGTCGTTCCGCAGGCTGCCAACGCAATGCATGCGCCGGCGAGCACTACGGCGTTGCGAGCTTTCTTAGTACGCCCGGACGTTTCGAAGCCCGGCGGCTTTGAATGCGGCCGCGACGGTTTGCGCGTCGGGACCGGCCTCAGAATAGAGTACGACGGCGCGGCCTTCCGCGACCGCATCGCCGAAGTTGTCGACTTCGTCCGTCGGGATGTCGTAGCCCGCGAGGTACCGTCGCGTCGGATCGTCGCGGTGTTGAAACTGATCGAGCGTTGCTTGCCGGCCGTCGCCGACGCCAGGAACTCCGGTTCCCGTTTCGTCCCAAACGCCGAGGCCGCGGGTCATGTCGTCGGCGAGGGAGTTGTCCTGCATGTCGGCGATGACGTCGACGAACTCGAGTTGAGAGCCCTCGTCTTCTTCGTCGTCCTTTACGGCCGAGCTCACGACCTTGACCTTCGTCAGATCGATCTGCTGTGCTGCGAGCGCACTTTCCAGCTCCTTTGGATCGGTGCCGGAATAGATGCCGACGACTAGGCCTGATGCCACGCTTGTATTCCTCTAACGATGGTAAAGCCGGATGGCGTGGGCGAGCCGTTCGACGCCGAGCCGGATATTCTTTTCGGTAGCGTTGGAAAAGTTCAGGCGCATTCCGTCGTGAACGTCGCGTCCCGGATAGAAGTTGACGCCGGGGACGAAGACGACTTTTGACTCCGCC
>JAFAOZ010000325.1 GCA_019247395.1 Vulcanimicrobiota bacterium
CAGCCGAGGCCCTAGCCGCCACGCTCGACGTTAAAGCGATGCTCTGGCGCACCTCGCCCGCCGCAACCGAGCTGGAAATCGTAACGATGCGCTGGCTGGCGCAGTTGCTCGGCGTGCCGCCGCACTGGACCGGCATTATCTACGACACGGCGTCGATTGCGGGGTTTACCGCTTTAGCTGCAGCGCGCGAAGCGCTCGAACCGTCGATTCGGGAGGACGGGCTATCGGGCCGTGCGTTGCCCCCATTCCGCGTCTACATCACCGAGCATACGCATTCGCATGTGGAAAAAGCCGCTATTGCGCTCGGCATCGGACGGCGCAACGTCGTGCGCGTAGAATGCGACGCCGAGTTCCGTATGGGCGCCGGCGCGCTGCGTGCGCAGGTTAATGCCGATCGCGCCGCCGGAATGAGACCAATGGCGATCGTCGCAACCGTTGGGACGACCTCGACGACGTCGGTCGACCCGGTGCGCGCGATCGCGGAGGTCGCGCGCGAGCAGGGAATCTGGCTGCATGTCGACGCCGCCTACGCCGGCATCGCGGCAATCGTGCCGGAGTTTCGCTACTTGCTCGACGGCGTCGAGCTCGCCGATTCGCTGGTCGTCAATCCGCATAAGTGGATGTTCGTGCCGATGGATTGTTCGGTGCTCTACGTAAAGAACGAAGGCGTCGTACGGCAAGCCTTTAGCCTCGTTCCCGAGTATCTGACGACGCCGGAAACCGAGGCCGTCAATTATATGGATTACGGCTTGCAGCTGGGTCGCCGCTTCAGGGCGCTCAAGCTCTGGTTCGTGCTGCGGCACTTCGGTGCCGAAGGCATCCGGCAGCGATTGCGCGAGCATATCGCCCTCGCGCAAGAGTTCGCGCAGTGGGTCCGCGCGGAGCCGCACTGGGAAGTCGTAGCGCCGCATCCGCTCTCCGTCGTGTGTTTTCGCCACACACCGCCCGGTTTGGACGAGGCGCAGATGGAGGCGCGCAACGCAGCGATTCTCGAGGGCGTCAACAAGAGCGGCGAAGTCTTTTTATCCCACACGAAAATCAACGGCCGATATGCGCTTCGGCTCGCGATCGGCAATCTGCGCACGCAGCGCGACGACGTAGAATTTGCCTGGGACCTTCTCAAGCGAGAGGCAAGCGTGCTACCATAGTAGCATGAGGACACCAAGTTATTGGCGGCCTTGGTTCGGCATTTGCACCGTACTGCTGCTCGCAGGGTGCGGCGCAGGTGCCGCGCCGCCGGCCGTCCCACTCACCTCGACGGCGGCTGCGATGCAGCCGGCCACGAAGGCGCAAAATCTTCTGTATATCTCCGACCTCGGCGCGAACGACGTGGCCGTTTACACCTATCCGAAAGGCACGCTGCTGCAAAAGCTGACGGGTTTTGGGTCCGTCGCCGGGCTCTGCAGCAACAGAGGCGGCGACGTTTTTGTCGTTGACGAAGCCGGGCCGCTCGACGTGTATGCGCACGGCGGATCGACTCCATTTCGGCAACTGACGACCTCCGGCGCTCCCTACGGCTGCTCGGTCGATCCGACTACCGGCGATCTTGCATTGACGCAACTCTCCGCGTACGAATACGGCGCGATGGCCGTTTACCCCAAAGCGAACGGCAAGCCGAGATTCTACGTGGACAAGACAATCGACGCGACCTGGTTTTGCGGCTACGACGGTTCGGGCAATCTCTTCGCCGATGCGTGGGACCGCTACGGAAACGTCATTCTCGTCGAACTTCCCAAGGGCGGTAAGACGTTCCGAAAATATAAACTCGGGAAGAGCTTCAATCAGGCCGGCGGCGTGCAGTGGGATGGAAGGTACATCGCCGTCGGCAATTTCGGCGACGGTGTGATCTACCGGACGAACGAGAGCGGTCATGTCATGCAGACCGTCACGCTCAAGGGCGGGAGCAACGTCGAGCAGTTCTGGATCGCGGGTTCAACGCTCATCGGTCCGGCTGCCCAGAGCCCGGGAGTTGCGCCGTTCTGGCACTATCCGGGCGGCGGTTCCGCGTACAACACGATTAGCGGCTTAACGTGGCCCTTCGGTGCAACGCTCAGCACGGCGCGTTAAGGCTGCTTGATGATCGTCGTGTGCAGACCTAACGGTTGACCGCTCGTCAAGACGCCCAATGTCTGGATGACCATCGCCGCCGCAACATAGGCGATCGGAAGCGCCGGCAGCAGCGCAAGCGCGACCGCGGCGTACGGAAAGTGCGTCCGGGGGCGCCCTCGGTGCGCTGCCCAAACCACCCACGATCCCGCGATCGCGATGAGGCATAAACAGGGGAACGAAACGACGATCAACGCGTTGAGCCACGCCGCGGGATTGCTCATCGAGCCCGGCGCGTCGAAGAACATCACCGAGAGTGCGGCGCCGAGCAGGCCGGGGATAAGTAAAACGCCCCATACGGCGGTCGTGACGATCGGAAGCACCGGACGCGGCGCGGGTGACTCTTCCATGTCGTGCTAGTGTAGCAGACCGGAAACGATGTTGACCACCAAGGCGATGATCGCGCTGCTGTACCCGTACGCAATCAACCCGTGCGCGAGAACGGTTTTACGGATTGTTCGCGACGTAATCTGCACGTCGGAGACTTGGAACGTCATGCCGATGACGAACGCGAAGTACGCAAGGTCGGCATAGTCGGGCTCGGGTTCGCTCGGAAAGGTTAGGCCGCGATCGCTCTCTTTGTCGCGGTCGTGGTCGCGATAATAGAGATGTGCGTAGAGGATTGCAAACATGGTGTGAATCTGCAGCCAACCTAAGACGACGGCCCCGAACCCGAGCACGTACAGGATCACGATGTGCGAGTGTATGGTGGTCTGCGGGCCGCGCCCCAAAATTGCGAATGCGGCAACGAAGCCGAAAGCAACGGCGACGAGCGTCAAGACGAAGACAACGTGGCGGCCCGGATCTTGCGCGGCGGCGTGCCCCCGCGTCTCCGTAGCGTTGCTCGAGAGGATGACGCGCCAATGCCAGATCAATAAGGTTACGGCACCTGCGTTGTAGCAGGCGACGACTCTAACCATGGGCCGAAGCCACGGGACAGAGCTGATTGCGACCGCGACGATCGCCGCTACCGCACCGGCGGCAAGAATGGGTGCAAGCGCTCGCGATTTCACGGACGGATCAGTAGAGCCGGAGATATTGGTCGCGTTCCCAGGGATGAACGGCGCGCCGGTAGCGTTCGTACTCTTCCAGTTTTGCGTCGCGAAACGCGTGATAGAGGTGATCGCCGAGCGATGCCCTCACGACGGCGTCGCCGTCGAGCTCTGCGATCGCTTGGCGCAGCGATTTGGGGAGCGTGCGGATTCCGCGTTCGCGCCGTTCTTTTTCCGTCAAATCGTAGGTGGACCCGACCAGCGCAGGCCCGGGCAGCGTAGCCCGTGCGAGACCATCCGACGCGGCACCGATCAGCACCGCCAATGCGAGATACGGATTGCACGCGGGATCGGGGCTGCGCATTTCGATGCGCGCGACGTTGTGGCCGGGCGGCACGCGCACCAGGGCATTGGCGCTGCGCTCCGACCACACGGCGTAAATCGGCGCGTCCCACGCCGCAACGAGCCGCTTATACGAGTTAACGGTCGGATTGCAGATCGCCGTCGTCGCGGCCGCATGCGCGAGCAATCCTCCGACGACGTAAAGCGCCGTCTCCTCGTCGCTCGACTCGGGCAGACGGAAGTCGGCGTGAAGCCCGCTGCCGGCGCGATCGGCCAAGGGCTTCGGCATGAAGGTCGCTTCCAAACCGAAGTCGGCGGCAATATGCTTGGCGATGGTGCGCAGCGTCAGGGCGTGATCGGCCGCCGCGAGCGGGTCGTCGTGTGCGACGTCGATCTCGTGTTGACCGGCGCCGTGCTCGTGGTGCGCCGACGCGATCGGGACGCCCATGGCGCGCAGGGCCGCCACGATGGCGTTGCGCGCTTCTTCGCCGCGGTCGTTTGCCGAGAAGTCGAAATAGGAGCCGACGTCTGACGTTACGGTTGACGCCTTCTCGCCGTCGCGCCGCTCGAAAAGATAAAACTCGATCTCCAGCGCGACGCGCTGCCCCGCCAATGCCGAAGCGCTCTCGATTGCGCGACGCAGCGTCGTCCTCGGACATCCTTCGAACGGAGAACCGTCCGGCATTGCGATGTCGCAGATCAACCGTGCTTCGGCCGCATCGCCGGCCGCGCGCCACGGATAGACCGCAAACGTCGAAGGATCCGGGCGCAGAAGCATGTCGAGCTCCTCGCCGCGCACGAAGCCATCGATCGATCCGCCGTCGAACGTAATGCGGCCCTCCAACGCCGGCTCCAGCTCGTCGATCGGAATCGAGACGTTCTTGCTGACGCCGAAGATATCGGCAAAGACCAAGCGCACGAAGCGGACGTTCTGTTCGCGTGCAAGCCGCAGAACGTCGCGTTTGGCCGCCGGCCGGCGCCACTCAGTTCGTGTCGTGGAGTTCATCGATCGCAACTGCCATACGCAGGGTCAACTGGTCCTGCGGCGTGTCGAGGGAGCGTGCGCAGATGTCGGCGATCTGACGCAAGCGATAGAAGACCGTATGACGGTGCACGCTGAGTTCGGACGCGGCCGTCTTGACGTTCTGTCCGACTTTGAAATACAGCTTGAGCGTGCGTTCGAGATCGGTCGCATGCTGCTCGTCGTAGGCGCGCAGCGGTGCAAGCACTTCGGCAGCGAAGCGGCGCAACCGCTCCACGTCCGCACCTTCGTAGAGTAGCCGAAAGGCGCCGAGATCTTCATAATCGACGATTCGGCCTCCGGCGTAGATCCGCCGGCCGATCGCCAGCGCCGCTTCGGCAGCCCGGAGACTGCGCTCGAGCGTGATCGGTGATTCGACGGTGCCGACGCCGCCCGAAACGCGGAGCTGCGGCTTACGCCGCGCGATGCTTTTCGGCAGCAGGCTCGCGGCCGTTTTCGCGTTGCTCGCGTCGACCGCACGGATCGCCGGAACGAA
>JAFAOZ010000028.1 GCA_019247395.1 Vulcanimicrobiota bacterium
GAGCTGGCTTCCCGACAACAACTCGTTCTATTACGTGCGTTTCCCGCAGCTCAGGCCGGGCGAGCCGGAAACCGATAAGGAGACTCGGGCGGTCGCCTATCTGCACGTGCTCGGACGCGACCCGGACCAAGACGTTCCGGTCTTCGGCTATAACGTTAATCCGAAGATTCCGTTCGGCACGACCGATTTTCCGATCGTCGTCTACACACCGGTCTCGCCCTACATGCTCGCGGTCGCCGTTCACGGCGTTCAGAACGAAGTGACCATCTATGCGTCGCGAACCGGGACGGTTACAACAAGCGACGTGGCGTGGAAGCCGGTCGTAACGACGGCCGACGACGTCACCGCCTACGACCTTAAGGGTTCGACGCTTTATCTGCTCACACACAAGAATGCTCCGACGTTCAAGGTCGTCGCCGCATCGCTCCAAGCGCCCAACATCGCGGCCGCGCGAACCGTGATTCCCTCGGGCGTTCCGACCGTCGAGAATATTAGCGTCGCGTCCGATGGACTCTACGTGCTCTCCCGCACCGGCGGCTTCGGCCGCGTCACGCGGGTCGCGTTCGGCGCCGATGGAGCGCCCGGTGCGGCGACCGACCTTAGGCTGCCGTTTCAAGGCTACGTCAATACGATCGTGACCGATCCGCGTGAAGCCGGCGTCACGTTCGGGCTGACCGGCTGGACGCATTCGCAGCTTTACTATCAGGCCGATGCCAATGGAACCATCGCCGACACGCGGCTTAAAGAGATTGCCAACGTTGACATGTCGCCGTATACGTCGTCGGAGGTCATGGCGCGCAGTCAAGACGGCACCATGGTTCCACTCTCGATCGTCTACCGCAAGGACCTCAAGCGCGACGGCACGCACCCGACCTATCTCGAAGGCTACGGCGCTTACGGCATCGAGATCAATCCGTCGTTCACCGCAACGCGCGTCGCGTGGCTGGAACGGGGCGGCGTCTTTGCCGTCTGCCATCCGCGCGGCGGCGGCTGGTTCGGTGAGGCATGGCATCGCGCCGGAATGATTACAACCAAACCGCACACGTGGGAAGATTTCATCGCCTGCGGCCACTACTTGATCGACCATCACTATACGGCGCCGTCGCACCTCGCCGGTGAAGGCACCAGCGCCGGCGGCATCACGATCGGCCGCGCGATTACGACGCAGCCGCATCTTTTCGCCGCCGCTCTCGACGTCGTGGGGGCGAGCAACGCGTTCCGCATGGAATTCTCGCCGAACGGTCCGCCCAACATTCCGGAGTTCGGCACGCAGAAGAATCCGGTCGGGTTCAAAGCGCTCTACGCAATGGACGCCTACGAGCACGTGATCCCCGGCACGGCATATCCTGCCGTGATGCTGATCACGGGCTATAACGATCCGCGCGTCTCGTCGTGGGAGCTTGCGAAGTTCACCGCTCGTCTACAAAAAGCGACGACGAGCGGCCGTCCGATTCTGCTACGCGTCGATTATGATGCCGGCCACGGCTTCTTAGCGGCGTCGCGCAAGCAGAGCGAAGAACTGCTCACCGATGAGTATGCATTCTTGCTCTGGCAAACCGGCGACCCGGCATTTTCAGATATCCCAACGCACATCTTTCCGAAGCCCGCTAACTACCAATCGCTGTAGTACTGCTTCTGTCACCCTAAAGATGCGCAAGGCGTCGCAGTAATGCGGCGCCTTGTATTATTTTTTCGGAAGGCGTTGACGTTGGCCACGAGCAGCCTCCAGCTTTTTCGGACCAGCCATGGACGGCTGATTCAAAACTTTGTTCTTCCGAAAAAGTGGAGGAGCAGGAGCGAACAGGATGTGAGCGACGGGCGTCTGCGAGTGGCCTATGTCAAGGCCTTCCGAAAAGAGGCTACCAAATCCCCAGCATCGCCTTAACGTCGTCGGACGCCATCGTCGCGGGATCCCATGGCGGCGTAAACGTGATCTCCACGTTGGCGTTCTTGACGCCGTCGATGGCGAGCACGTGGTCCTTGACCGACTGCATAAACATCGGGCCGACCGGGCACATTGGAGACGTGAGCGTCATCATCACGTTGACGTTCTCGCCGTTCTCGCCTTCGGTCGTAATGTCGTAAACGAGCCCCAGTTCCAGAATCCCAAGGTTTAACTCGGGGTCTTTCACCTCAACGAGCGCTTCCCGAACTTGCTCAACGCTTGGCATAGTGAGAGCGAGGTTCAGGTGCGCCGTCTGGCAAACCTCCGACAAGCGGGCGTGCACCCTGAGCCATGGCGCGGGGTCCACGAAACTGCTCTGGGCCGGGTAGAGTCTAATGGTAAAGGAAAGGAAGACCAGAGCGATGTCGATGTGGGAGCCCTTCACCGAGCGAGCGCGACGGAGTATCGTACTCGCCCAAGAAGAGGCGCAGCGTCTCGGAAACAATTATATCGGAACCGAGCATATTTTGCTCGGCATCATTTCCGAGGGCGAGAGCTTGGCCGCGAAAGTTCTCGAATCGCTCGGCGTCAACTTGGCCAAAGTCCGTCAAGAGGTCGAAGCAATTGTCGGCCGCGGCGGACAGACCGTCCAGCAGGAAATGGTCTTTACGCCGCGTGCCAAGCGCGTGATCGAGCTGGCATTTGAAGAGGCGCGCCAGCTCAACCATAACTATATCGGTACCGAGCACTTGCTTCTCGGCCTCATCCGCGAAGGCGAAGGCGTTGCCGCTCGCGTGCTGACCAATCTGGGGGTCGATCCCGCCAAAGTCCGCGTGCAGACGACCTCGCTGCTCGGCGCCGAGGGTCAGCCCGCGGCCCCCAAGGGCAAGAGTAAGACGCCCACGCTCGACGCCTACGGCCGCGATCTCACGCAGCTGGCGCGCGACAGTA
>JAFAOZ010000115.1 GCA_019247395.1 Vulcanimicrobiota bacterium
AATTGCAAACGACGCTGCTGCGGTCGCAGATGGGATTGCGATCTACGACAGCTACGGAGCTGGCGGATGGGGCACCGTTGGCGGAACGAGCGCGGCGGCTGCGCTGATCGCTGGGATCTTCGGGCTTGCGGGGGATGCTACGCGGCAGGATGGCGGCCGGACGTTCTGGCTGCAGAAGCATCATCGCCATCTGTACACTCCGGGTGGACGATGCTACGCCGGCTATGGCTACGGACAATACAACGAATGCGTCGGTTGGGGTACGCCTGACGGGATCGGAGCGTTCTAACGACAAGATCCGCGGCGACGCTCCACATCACCAACGGCGATGGAGCGCTCTATCTTCTCAAGAAGGCCGGGATTCTCGGCACGCACGTGGCGTGGCGCGACTCCCTCAACGAGGGTCCGGTTCCGTCCGGATTATCGCTCGAAGCGACGAGTTCGCTACGCGCGCAGTATTTAGCGCAGCGCGGCTACGGTAACCCCATCAAACTGATCCACGAGTTCGAGCGGCGCGATGCACTCCTTCGTCGTGCCGGCGAGTTCGATGAAATCGTGCTCTGGTTCGAACACGATCTCTACGATCAGCTCCAGTTGCTGCAGGCGCTGACGGCGCTCGAAGAACTCGACCTCGAACCGGGACGCGTTTCCGTCGTCCAGACCGATCACTATTTATCCGGAATGACGGTCGACGAGATTTTCCCGCTGCTTCCACGGCGCCGCAACGCGACGCCCGCGATCTTTAAGTCCGCCCGCCGCACGTGGGAGCGTTTCACATCGGGCTCGCCTGCCGATCTCCAAGCGGCTGCCGGCGAAGACGCGATCGGATTGCCCTTCCTGCGGGCCGCGATGCGACGGCTGTGCGAAGAGTATCCGTGGGTTCGCGACGGTCTTTCGCGATCGCAGCGTCAGGCATTGTTCGCCGCTGCTCAGGGGCCGGCGCGCGCCGACGAGCTCTACGCGCGTGCGCAGTCGCGGGAGGAAGCGTACTTTTTAGGTGAGCGCGTCTTTGGAAAGATCTTGGAGGATTTGAGCGCGGCGAACGGTGCTCTGTTGGAAGAAGAAGAGGGCACGCTCGTGCCCACCGCGCTTGGGCGCCGGGTAATCGCGGGTGATGCGGATTGGCTGGACGAGCATGCAATCGATCGTTGGATCGGCGGCGCGCACCTGGTTTCGCAAAGCGTTACGCGATGGGACGACGACGCGGGAGCCTTTGTCAACTCGGCAACGTAAGCTTCAAGGCCAAGCGGTGCCGAGGCGCGAAAAGACGGCGGCGAAGATGACGCACGATGAATTAAGTATTGACCTCAAGACCGAAGATGGCGGCGAAACGCTGGTCTTCAAACTGCGCGGGAGCCTCGATCTGGCGACCGCGCCCACGGTTCGCGCCGCACTCGCCGAGGCGACGGAGAAGGGCGGCCATCATTTGATCGTCGACCTGACGCAGCTCGAGTTTCTCGACTCGACGGGGCTCGGCGTTTTGATCGGTGCTCACCGGCGCGCCGCCGAACGCGGCGGTACCTTCAAGCTCGTCGTGACCGAAGGGCCGATCTCCCGGCTGCTCAACATCACGGGTCTCATCGCCGTCTTCGCCGTCTACCATTCGTTGGAAGACGCGCACAAAGAGCGAGGCCGCGTTAACGCCTCGCTCTAAGCGTCAGGCAAATAGGCGGCGTCGAGCAGCTCGACGACGTGTCTAACCTCGGCGCGATAGCCTGCCGCGCGTAAACCCGCGGCGACCTGCATCGCGCAGCCCGGATTCGCCGTCGCAACGATCGTCGAACCAGTCTTGACCACCGCCTCGACTTTGCGCCGCTGTAAACGCGACGCCATGTCGGGCTGCGTGAGGTTATAAATTCCGGCGCTTCCGCAGCAGACGGCGCTCTCGTCCATCTCCACGAGCCGCAACTCGGGAATCTTGGCGAGCAATCGGCGAGGCGCGCCGGTCACGCGCTGCGCGTGAACCAAATGACATGGCTCCTGATAGGTTGCGACCGCATTGAGCGGGCGCTCCGGCGGCGGTAAGTCGAGCGCATCGAGCACTTCGGTGACGTCGCGCACGCGCTCGGAGAAACGGGCGGCGCGCTGCGCCCAGGCCTCGTCAGCCGCGAAGAGCTCGCCATACTCTTTGAGGGCGCTCCCGCAACCCGCCGCGTTGACGACATAGACGTCCGCGCCGCTGCGTTCGAAGGCCTCGATATTGCGCTTCGCCAGTTCGCGTGCAAAGTCAATCTCGCCGGCGTGAAGCGCGATCGCTCCGCAGCAGC
>JAFAOZ010000327.1 GCA_019247395.1 Vulcanimicrobiota bacterium
GCAGTACGATCTCGCGCCGGGTGTACGGCAGGATCGCCGGCGTGTCCGAAGCGACGTACATTTCGCCATCGCCGATCCCGAGCACGAGCGGGCTCGCGCCGTTGCGTGCGAAGACCAGATGGTCGGGATCGTCGCTTGAAATCACGCCGAGCGCATAAGCACCGCGAACCTCATGAACCGTGCGCCGCACCGCCGCTTCGAGATCTCCGTCGTAATGCAGCTCGATCAGATGCGCGAGCACTTCGGTGTCCGTTTCGCTGCTGAAGACGTGACCGAGCTCGAGCAGACGCGCGCGCAGCGCCGCATAGTTTTCGATGATGCCGTTATGCACGACCGCAATCCGGCCGCGGCAGTCGACGTGCGGGTGCGCGTTGACGTCCGACGGAGCTCCGTGGGTCGCCCAGCGCGTATGCCCCACGCCGACGACGCCTGAAAGCGCTTCGCCGTTATTGAGCCGCTCGGCTAGCCTGGAGAGCTTGCCCTCCGCCTTCGAACCCGCGAGCGAGCCGCCCGCGTCAATGACCGCGATCCCGGCGCTGTCGTATCCGCGATACTCCAACCGCTGCAACGCGTCCATGATGATGGGAACGCTGTCCCGCCGGCCGATATACCCGACGATCCCGCACACGTTATTCTACTTGATGCCTTCTCGGGTGCGGCGATAGGCGATCTTGCCGTCGGCGATCTCGTCGAGCGCGATCGAGACCGGCTTGTTGGGGTTGATCGTCTCTTTGTCCACGAGCGGCTCGCTCGCGAAATACTCGCGCCGATCGGTCGCCGGAAGCTGTTGAACGCGGATCCAGTTGTTGAGCTGGCGCGCGCGCTTCGTCACGATGTTTACGAGGCTGAACTTCGAATCCGCGTGCGTCAGCAGCGCATCCAAATCGCCGAATACCGATTTACTCATAATGTATCGAATGATTCCTTACAGTTGACGTTAGGGTTCGTTATGACGATTCCACCCGCCGGATGGAGTCGTCGGGATACCGGTGAATGCGAAAACGTTCCGCTTGCAGGATTGCGTCCAAATCACGAACCGCCTCCTGCGGGCGGTCCTGCGCGTTGACCACGATATAGTCGAACCTGCGTATGAACTTCATCTCCTGCTGCGCGATCTCGAGCCGCCGCGCGATCTCTTCGTTGGTCTCCGTGCGACGGGCGAGCAGCCGCTCGCGCAAGTTCGAGAATCGGTCCGGCACCAAAAAAATCAGTACCGCGTCCGGATACGCCGCCTTAACGGCAAGCGCACCGTTGACTTCGGGCTTCATAACGACGTCGTAACCCTCGGTCAAGGTTCGTTCGATGTAATCGCGTGGCGTGCCGTAAAGGTTGCCGTTATACTCACGCCATTCGAGCAGACCTCCGTCCCGGCGAAGGCGCTCGAAATCCATACTCGATACGAAAAAGTAGTGCTCGTCGTCGCGCTCTTCCGGCCGCCGCGCCCGCGTGGTCGCCGAAACCGAGTAGCGCAGGCCCGGCCGATTCGCCCGCAGCCCTTCGACCAGCGTATCCTTACCCGCTCCCGACGGTCCCGATACGACGAACAGCAGACCCGGCCCCGTGATCAACGACTCATCCCTTCACGGCGCACGCCGGGTTGCCCTCGAAAGCAGGCGAGCGTTCGCACTTTGGCACATCAAGCCGGGCGCAGTTTGATGATCGCGAAGCCGCCGGCATCGATCACCAGCGGAATTCCCTCCGCGATCGCGGCCTGATTCAACCGGCCCTGCTCTTGCCATTCGCCCCAGACCGTCGAGAAGAGCCTTACCGAAGAATCGTCCGCCTCGGGATCCGAATACGAAACGGCGCTTACGGCGGTGCGATCCGCGGAATTGCCGACGAAAATGAAGACGCCCTCATCGCCCGCCAAAGCGACGACCGTCGCTTCGGGATCGGAAACGTGGACGGCTTCGGTGACGTCGCGAGCGTAGGTCGTCTTCTTCGCCGGCGACGGCAGCGTCGCGGTCGTGTGCAGATGCACGCCGTCAGGCATCCGGCACGCGATCCATGCGATCGAGGCCCCGCGAAACGGAACGTTGACCGCGGTAAGCCAGCGCCAGTCATCGGCGAGCGCCGGAGCAATCTCTGCATCCTCGCGCATGATGTGGAGCCCGCCGGCGCCTTCGATGGCGGCCCACAGGTAGCGCGGAGCATCCCATGGCGATAGCATCATCCCCTGATTGCTGAGGATCTCGCCGTGTAGCCATTCGGAGAACTGTCCCGGCACCGTATTGTTCCGGCGCGGATCGATCGAGAAGTGGTGGAAACTGCTGGCGAGCGCGCGCGCCATGACGTTGGGCTGGTGGCTCGCCGCCGCGAATGCAAACCAATACGAGACGGCGACCCACACGCCGCCGAGCAAGCCGAAAGCCTTGACGGGTCCGTAATCGAGCGCTTCGCGCGGGACGGTGCGAATGCCGGCGTCGGTCCAAAAGCTCGCCACACTGAGTGTGTTGATGATGACGGCAGCGCGCTCGGGCGGCGCAACGCCGAAGAGAACCGGAAAGATTAAATCAGCGGTCACGTCGGTGCGGCGCGATCCGTCCACGTCGATGTTGAGCAGATAGAGATCGTTCTCAGGATTGACGAGATGCGTATTGATCGCATCGCGCAAGGCTTCGGCCTGCGCGTGATACGCCGGCGCATCGGGATCACCGAACCGGCGCCCCATTGCCGCGAGCGCGACCAGACCGGCGTAACAGGCCGAGTTCACCTCCGTCGACGCGCCGCTGATGCGATAGTTGGGGATGATGTTGCGCCAGCCGACGATTCCGTCTTCGCCGGTCTGCGTCGCCGTGCACCAGATGAGCCCGTCTTCGTTGCGCTGCGACAGCATGTACCGCATCGCACGAACGGCGTTCGGATAGTACTGCCGGGCGAATGCTTCATCTCCAGTTGCCGTAAGATGATGGGCGAGCGCGATGACGACGAGCGGGGTATCGTCGTTGACGTTGAGCCCGTCGTCGGCCCAGCGGTCGTTGCGGACGTCGTAATACTCGACGATCTTTCCGTTGGGCTGCTGGAGGCGAAAGTACGCCGAGAGTGCCTCCCGCGCGAAGTCGGGGTTGAGATAATCAGCTCCAAACGTCATCCATGCCGTGTCGCGCCCGACGCTATTGTTGCTGCGCGTCGGGTCGTTGGTGAAGCACCAGCCCGTCGGCGCATAGGTCGCGACGCGCAAGATATTGGCCTTTGCCCATAACACGCCGTGATTTACGTCTACGCTCGGCGTGCGCAGAACCGAACGGCGCAAGAACTGCCAGTAGTATTCGGTCGTTCGGCGGCTCGCCTCGTCGGCCGGCGGGCAGCGTTCGACGCTCGCCGTGAGATCGTCGTGCGATTCGGCGAAGACGCACATCAAGTCGACCCAGCACGCTTCGCCGGGCGCGAGATCGATTGCGGCATGCAGCACGCCGATCGGATCGCCGTCCTGCTCGGACGCGTTGTTGGCGAGTTCTCCCGGCGAGAGGCGCCCAACGACCTTCCCGCGATCCGAGTTCGTCTCCCAGCCATCGGGTTTGCCGAGCATCGCGAAGAGCCGCACCTGCGTCGGCGCAGCGCGATTCCACGCAACGATCCCCCCAGCCGCATCGTCGTATGCCGTAACGACGTCGTGTTCCGTATTTCCGCGCAGCTCGCAGAAGGCATAGGCATCGAACGAGACGCCTGCGAGTCCGGTGTTCCGCAAGTGAATCCGGTAATAGACCGCCGGCGGCGGAATATCGTCGGTGCTGCTCCAGGCCTCGTTGTACGGAAAGATCTGCTCGTGCACGCGGACGCCGTTGTCGAGCATGAAGACGTGGCTTTGGCGCTCCGGATGAATGTGAAACTCGCCGTGCATGCGCCCAAGCCGAATCTTACTGCGCCGGTCCCAGTAATGGACCTCGACCGCGCCGATAAAATCAAAGCCTGCGTCGGGGCAATAAATCTTTTCGATCGCGCCGGTCGGCTTCAGGACGGTGCAGCAGCGCGGCGCGCCGATCGTACTGCCCTGCGCCATCTCGTCGTCGTCGAGAACGTAGGCAAAACGCGGATCGACGACGGTGTGATGCGTCAGATCCGTCGAGACCGGCAGCAGATCGTAGCGCGTTATCACCGTCGCGACGTCAACCGGGTGTGATGCAGAGCGAGCTCTGCATTGCAGCCGTCACCGCAGGATCGGCCGGCGCGCCCGACGGCCGCACGTAGGTCGTTTGCACCGACTGATTGTCGCGGGCTGCAAAGCCTTCTTGCAACGTCGCGCCTCCGGGGAGCGTGAACGTGGCGACGGCGGCGGTGCCGGGGCATGGAGCGAACGGAACGCTGCCCAGCAGTTTTGCGCCACGGTGCTTGAGCAGCACGTCGATCGTCACGGAAGAGGCGAGATCTTGCAGCGTTCCGTTAAACTGACGCCGGACGTACCGATACTGTTGCGCGTTCGCACCCGAACCGGTCGTCCACGCGGCGCTCGCGCCGGGCATCGGCTGCCAACCCGCCGGTCCCGCGGCCGCGCCGCCGTGTCCGCACCCCGCCGCGAAGACCAGCGGCATGAACGTCAAGGCTATTGCACTTCTCACGATAAGAACTGTTTGATGCAAACCGATTGGCTCCTCATCGTGCGTCTTGCGCGCGAGCTGGAGGAACGTTTGCGCGGCGCGCGCGTCGAGGATGCCGGACTTCTTCCGGACGGACGGCTCGCGCTGGCCCTCCGCCGGCGGACTTCACGCACGCTGCTTGCGGTCGACCTCTTCTCCACGCCGCCGATCGTAACGCTCGAAGACGGCGACCTCGGTGTCGGCGCGGAGCCGCCGTTCGTACGCACGCTCGCGCGCAGCCTACGCGCAATGAACTTGGCGCAGGTCACGGCGCGACGCGGCGACAGGCTCTTGCGGTTCACCTTCACGTCACGCTCGCGTTTCGGCGTCGGCGATCGGTTCGAGCTTTTCTTCGAGCTGGTTCCCCGCTTTGGAAACGCCGTGCTCGTCAAGGATGAAACGGTGGTCGCCGCATACCGCGAGTTCTCGCCGGCGGAGAACAGGAGCCGCGCCGTTGCGGCGGGGAGTACGTACGAGCTTCCGCCGCTGCCGCCGAATCCGCGAACGCTTCCGGAACAGCCGGCGGGATCGGCGCTCGAGTATTTCGCGCAGCTGCGAAGCCGCCATGCGGCGGAACGTGGAAGCGAGCGCGTTGCCGCGCGCCGCCGCGCGCTTGAGAAGCGACTGGTCGAGCGCGAACGACGCCTTCGCGCGGAAATTGCGTCGCTGAACGAGCGGCGGCGCAGCGCCGAGGAGCGCGACGCACTGCGGATAGAAGGCGAGCAGGTTTTCGCAACGCTGCACGAGTTGCCGCCGGCGCAACGCGACGCTGCAAAAGAACGCGCCGCGAAGCTCTTCGCCCGTTATAAGAAGCTTGCGAAGACGATACCGCATCTCGACGCCCGGGAACGTGAGGTTCGTGCGGCGCTCGAAGCGGTGGAAACACTCCGTTGGGAGGTCGAGCGCGCCGGCGACGAGGACCTCGAAGGCGTCGAGGCGGCCGTCGGCACGCTCGGCGCACGACAACCGCCGGCTGCCGATCCGCAAAGGTCTCGGCGTAAACGCGCATTATTGGAGTATCGAACGGCGACGGGTTCGCGGATCGTCGTCGGACGGTCGCCCGTAGAAAACGCCGAGCTCACCTTTCGGCTGGCCCGCCCGAACGATCTGTGGTTCCACGCGCAACGGATTCCCGGCGCTCACGTCATCCTGGCGCGAGATGACCGCTCGGAAGCGCCCGACGAAGACGTGCGCTTCGCCGCATCGCTTGCGGCGCTCCACTCACGCGGGAAAACCTCGGCTTCGGTTCCGGTCGACTATACGCTTCGCAAGCACGTGCGCAAGCAGCGCGAGGCGCCGCCCGGCCTCGTGTGGTACACCCACGCAAAGACCGTCGTCGTCGAGCCGCGCGCAGTCGAGCCTAGCGGCGCCTAAAACTTACGTCAGCCGGGATTCGCACGCTTTCCAGTCGAGGTTGGCGAAGAACGCTTCGATGTAGCGGCCCTTTTCGGCGGGCTTGTAATCCTTGATATAGGCGTGCTCCCAGAGATCCATCACGACGATCGGAGCGAATCCCGCCAGGTTTCCGTTTTGATGGTCGTCGATCCAATGGTTCGTGATGCGGCCGTTCGTGAGATCGCGGTACGCGATCACCCAACCGATGCCGCGCATGCCGCCCACGGCGACGAAGTCCTTCTTCCATTCGTCGAAACCGCCGAAGCACTCGCCAAGCGCGTTGTAAAGCCGGCCGTTGCCGATCTCTGCGGGCTGCGCGACGAGGTTATCGAAGTAATATTCGTGCAACCGCATGCCGTTGTACTCAAATCCAAGCCGGCGCACGAGCTCGGCATACGACGGATCGCTGCCGGAGGCTTTGCCGGCGGCCCGAATCTCGCGCAGACGGTCGTTCAACAAGTTCGTATTTTTGACATAGCCTTCATAGAGGCCGAAGTGCAGCTCGAGCGTCGCGTCGGAAATCCCGCGCAAGCCGCTCAACGCCCACTTCCGGGCCGCATAGGGCGCCACGGATGAGGTAACGTTCATAACTCCAAGCGAGTACCCGGACGCCGTCCGGATCAAACGAAGCCGGGAGGAGCCGCTTCCAGGGCGGGCAACCATGCAGCAACAAGCTCACCCATCGATTCCGAAGGAGAGTTGTACGTGAAGAATCCCTTGGACTCGCTCGCGGGCACCGTGATCTGCGGTTTCATCTTGACCGCAGTCTTATGGTACGTCGCGCGTCTCATCGTGACGCACGCACTTGGAGCGGGCGCATGACTCCGTCGACGGACTGGTTCTTTCGGTGGTTCCACATCCTCGCCGGCATCATGTGGATCGGCCTCTTGTACTTTTTCAACTTCGTCAACGTCGAAGCGACGAAACAGGCGACCGCGGCCGGCGAGGCCGCACCCATCGGCAAATATGTGGTCCCCCGCGCGCTCCTCTTCTTCCGCTGGGGCGCCGTGGTCACGTGGATTTTCGGCGCCGCACTGCTGGGCGGGTACCTTGCGCCTAACGGCGGGAACGGCTTCGTCACCGCCTTCACCTTGCAGGGAGCGATGGCGCCGATCGGAATCGGCGCGTGGCTCGGCACGATCATGCTCCTCAATGTGTGGGGCCTGATCTGGCCGAATCAAAAGAAGATTCTCGGTTTCGTGCCGGCGACCGACGCCGAAAAGGCCAAGGCGCGGCGCATCGCATTCCTGGCCTCGCGCACCAATACGATGCTCTCGATTCCGATGATCTTCTTCATGGCGACGGGTCCGACGTCGATGAGCCAGTTTATCTATCACTGAAAAGGCGCTGGACGAAAGCCCGCGTGGGTCCCTTACGGCACTAGCACAATCTTGCCGATGTGCGCGCTCGATTCCATGCGAGCGTGAGCTTCGGCGGCACGCTCGAATGGATAGACCGAGTCGATGATCGGCTTGATCGGGTCGCGCGCGGGGAGCAGCGGCCAGATGTCGCGTTCGAGTGCGCGTGCGATCGCAGCCTTCTCTTGCGCGGTTCGCGGGC
>JAFAOZ010000247.1 GCA_019247395.1 Vulcanimicrobiota bacterium
ACGGTATCACCCGCGCCGCTCACGTCGTAGACCGTGCGCGCCACCGATGGAATCGCGCGGCGTTCACCGTCGCGGCCGAAGAGCGCCATGCCCTGCTCGCCGCGCGTGATGATGGCATACCGGCAGTCGAGTAATTCGATCAGGCGCAGCCCCGCGCGCTCGAGGCTGCCGTCGTCGGTGATCGCAATGCCCGTGATCGTGGCCGCTTCTCCGGCGTTCGGCGCGACGCAGGTGACGCCGCGGAAGAGAGCGATGTTTTGCGGTTTCGGATCGGCGAGCACGAGCGGACATACGGTCGCCGCTTCAACGATCTCGCGGCAGAGCAGTCCCTTGGCGTAGTCGCTTAAGATGACGGCATCGCACTGCGCCGCCGCCGACCGGACGAACTGCGCCAACTCGCCCCGACGAATGGGCTCGAGCGCGAGCGTCGACTCCCAATCGGCGCGCACGACTTGCTGATTATGCGCGACGATGCGCGTCTTGCGCGTTGTCGGCCGGTCCGCAATCTCAAAGACGCCCGAATCGTCGACCTCCTCGTTGCGCAACAGGTCGCGCACGTGCGACGCAAAAGCATCGTTTCCGACCACGCCGGCAAAGACGACGCCGGCCTGCAGTGCCCGTAAGTTATTTGCGACGTTGCCGGCACCGCCGAGTGTAAAGGAGTGATCGGCAACGGCAACTACGGGAACCGGCGCCTCCGGCGATATCCTGGTGACCGTCCCCCAGATCCATTCGTCAATCATCAGATCGCCGACGACCAGGATTTTTCGTCCCCGCGCGCGCTCGAAGAGCGTCCGCGCGTCCGGAACGAGGAGCGACGTCAACGGATGCCGCCTTCAAAGATGAGTTGCTGCTCGACGAGGTCGCAGACGATGTGCGCCATGACTTGATGAACCTCTTGAACGATCGCAGCATACCCGTCCGGTCCGATAAGGGCGTAATCCGCAACTTCGGCGACCTTGCCTCCGCCGTTTCCGGTGAACGCGACGGCAATTGCGCCACGCCGCTTTGCCGCTTCAAGCGCGAGCACGACGTTGCGCGAGCTGCCGCTCGTCGTCATGCCGATCACGACGTCGCCGGGATGCGCGAACGCCTCGACTTGCCGCGCAAAGACGTGGTCGTAACCGTAATCGTTTCCGATGCAGGTTAGCGTCGAAGAATTGACCGAGAGCGCTTCGCTGTGCAATCCGGGACGCTCGCGGAGATAACGCCCCGAGAGTTCGGCCGCCATGTGCTGCGCTTCGGCCGCGCTGCCGCCGTTGCCGCACCATAAGACTTTCTTGCCGGCACGCAGGGCGGTTACAAGCGCGGCAACGATCTCGGCGACCTGTTCGCGATAGTGCGGTGCCTCGAGCAGTCCGGCGCGATCGGAGAGCAGCTCGTCGAAGTCGCGTTTCTCGTGGTAGCTCATGGCCGAGTCCCGAGCGACGTCGAGGGACCTGTCCCGAGCGGAGTCGAGGGATCGATCCAAAAGAGCTCGTCGCCCTGTGAGACCAGCTCGCCATTGCCTGGAATGATGCGCACGATGGTGCCCGCATCGTCGCTCTGAATTTCGTTGAAGAGCTTCATCGCTTCGAGAACGCAGAGCACGTCGCCGGCCTGCACCCGGTCGCCCACGTCGACGTAGGCTGCCGCATCGGGCGACGGCGAGCGATAAAAGACCCCGGTGAGCGGCGCGAAGACTTTCGTCACGTTTGCGCCCGCAACCGGAGGCGCGGGCTCGTCCGAAGCGACAGAGCGCGCCGGTTCGGCTGAAGGCGCCGGTTCCATGGGCCGCGAGAGCTCGTAGATTGCGTCACCGAGCTTCACTTTAATAGTCTGCAGATCGTGCTCGTGCATGATTGCGAGGAGCTCCCGCAAGATTTGCGTCTCCCCGGCGTATCGTTCGTCCATTAAATTTCCTTGAGCTCCGCTTCGAGGCGTTCTGCGACGACTCTTGGTTCGCCAAGCGGCACCGCCCGGTCGCGACGCTCCTGGAGGTCGCGCAAGACCAGCTCGCCGCGAGCCAACTCTTCGGTACCCGCGATGAGGGCGTATCGCGCGCGATTCCGGTCCGCCAGCTTCAAGTGTGCGAGGAGTTTGCGATCGCCATAATCGACAAACGTCGGTTCCTGCAGGCGTTGCCGAAGCTCGGCGACGATCGGTACGAGCACGGTTCGCGCTTGCGCGCCGAGTGCGACGATCTGTACGCCGCTTCGCGGCGCTTCGCGCTGCTTGCCTTGCGCCTGTAGGATCATCAAAAAGCGCTCTAACCCTAGCGCGAAGCCAACGGCGGGCACCTCCGGACCGCCGAGGGACGCCACCAATCCGTCGTACCGGCCGCCGCCGCAGACGCTGCTTTGAGCTCCAAGCACGCTCGACGTGATTTCGAATACCGTGCGTTCGTAGTAATCGAGGCCGCGCACGATGCGCGGATTGACGACGAATGGAATCTTGGCGAGCTCCAGGTACTGCACGACGGCCTCGAAGTGCTCGCGACACGCCGCGCACAGAAACGATTCGGGGACCGGTGCGCTCGCAATGTACGGCGCGTCGTCCGGATCCTTACTGTCGAGAAGACGCAATGGATTGCGCCGCGCGCGCTCGCGCGATTCGACACTCATCGCCTCCAAATGCGGACGGAAATGGTCCAGCAATGCCTGACGATAGAGCGGCCGGCAAACGCCATCGCCCAGTGAATTCAGATTCAATGACGCGTCGGCTACGTCGTAGCCCCGCACGAGGTCCCACGCGAGCGAGATGACCTCGACGTCCGCTTCGGGGCCCGCGAACCCAAAACACTCGACACCGAACTGATGCGATTGCCGGTATCGCCCTTTTTGCGGCCGTACGTAACGAAAAATCGGGCCGATATAATACAAGCGCAACGATCCGCCGGCAAAGAGGTGATGTTCGAGTGCGGCCCGCACGACCGGGGCCGTCCATTCCGGACGAAGCGTGAGCGACCGTCCGCCCCGATCGGTGAATGTGTACATCTCCTTGGTGACGATATCGGTCTGTTCGCCGACGCCGCGAACGAAAAGTTCCGTGGGTTCGAACAGGGGCGTTCGTATTTCTCCGTAGCCGTAGCGCTGCGCGAGCGCGCGGATGCGCGTCTCCAGCTCCTTCCAATAGGCCGATTCCGGCGGGAAGATATCGGCCGTGCCGCGCGGTGCGCTCAGATTGTCCGGCATGACTGGCGCCCCTTCGCCTCCGTGCGGCGCTAGCCATTGCCCGCGCATGCGTGATTGTATCCTTTAACGTGCGCACGATTATCTACGGCGCCGCGGCAATCGCGCTTATGGCGCTCTGCTCGCCCGACGCCATCCGTAGCGCACTCGCCGCATCGGCGAGCGCGCTGGTCGAAGCTACGCCGTTTCTGTTTGCAGGCATCGCGCTCTCGCTGCTTCTCAAACGACATTGGCGCGTTGCCGAATACGTCGGATGCGGCTGCGGAGCCGGTCCGTCGGCGCGCTCGCTTCCCGCCACGGCGGCAACCTGGCTGCTCTTCGGCCCGTATGTCGCGCTCGCGCGGTTCGGAGCGGCGTCAATCGCCGGGCTCGTCATGTCGCGAACCCGGACGCACTGCGACCGAGGCGACGCCGGCAAGCCGGGACCGCTCGGCGAGCTTGCCGCCATGCTTCCAGCCGCACTGCTTGCAGGCATCGCCACACAGTTCGGCACGCTCTTCGATGCCACGCATCGTACTCCCATCGAAAGCGTGCTCGGCGGCGCGCTCTTCGGCTTCCTCGCTGCACCATGCGGAATCGGTGCCGTCGCAGTAGCGGGCGCCTTGCGCGAGCGCGACCCGGTGGCGGCTGCGGGATTTCTTTGCGTTGCCGGCATTCTCGACGTGCGCGCTTTGCGCGCGCGATCGAGCCGCACCGGCGGCGTTGACGCTTTTGCTTATCTCATGCTGGCGGCCGCGCTCGGCATCGTCGCGTCGCGGCACGGCGACGCGCTCGTGCATCCGGCCTTTGCCGTACCAGTCGCGTGCTGTGCGATTGCCGCCACGTTCTTGGCGCTTTTTGCATCCCGGCAACGCTGCGCTTCCGTACGCATCGCACCGGCCGCCATGCTGGCCGGCGCACTCCTCGGCGCCCCGCCCCCACGATATCATGCAACGGAAACAACGATGCGCGACCTGTTCGCCGGCGAAGAGCTCAGCTTCACGGGCACGCTCGTTCGCACTTCCGGGAGCAGCGCGCTCGTCCGATATGCAATCACCTGCTGCCGCGCGGACGCGGCGCCGATCGCCGTGCGCTTGGAGCGACCACCGCCATACGAGACCGGCGCGTGGTTACGGGTAAACGGCGTCCTGGAAGACCGAGGCGGTGATATGCGCCTCCGCGCGCAGCGAATCGAGCGCATTTCCGCCCCGGGCGATCCGTTTCTCTATCGGTGAGCTACGACGGATTTCTTTTAACGCGCGGCTCGAGCAGCTCGACCGGAATGCCGTTAGGATCTTCGACGAACGCGATCGCGCGCGTGCCGCCCGGCGACTTGTAGACGTCCTTAAGGATTTTTACGCCGGATTCTTTGAGCCCGTCGAGATACGCGCGCAGATCGCCGTCGGCTTCGATCGCCAAATGTTCGTAGCGATTACCGAGCTGATATGGCGGGTGCGCTTCGAGGTCGAAGACGAGCTCGATATACGCGTTCCAATCGTGGCCCACGAAGGCCATATCGGCATTGCCCGGATAGTGATACGGACCGTCGAGCAGTTTCAGGCCGAGCTTACGCGTGTAGAAATCGATCGACTCCTCCATGTCGTTGACGAAAATCGACGTATGCAAGAATCGCGGCATGGCTTTCCCTTTCGGTTTTAGTGCGCGAAGTAGCGATAGCTCGAAAAAACCAGCGCGGCGCCGTGGCGGTCGGCGGCAGCGACGACCTCCTCGTCGCGAATCGACCCGCCGGGCGCGATGATCGCCGTACAGCCGCTCGCGACGGCGGCCTCCAAACCGTCGGCGAACGGAAAGAAGCCGTCGCTGGCACAGGCCGCGCCGGCGGCGTTCTTTCCGGCGCGCTGGGCGGCGATCTGAACCGCGCTTACGCGATTGGTCTGGCCCGCGCAAATGCCGCGCGTCGTGCCACCCTTGACGATGACGATGCCGTTGCTCTTGACGTGGTGCACGACGTCCCAAGCAAACGCGAGATCGTGCCACTCTTGCGCATTCGGTTTGCGGCTGCTGACGACGCGCCATTTCTCCGGAGGAGCGTCGGGATCGTCGTCCTCGGCGAGTACGCCGCCCAGCGCGCTACGCAACCGCAACTCGTGCGCGAGCTCGTCGGGCAGCATCCTGCCGAACTGCATCAAACGAAGCTGCTTCTTCGCGCGCAGTATCGCGAGCGCTTCGGCATCGAATCCGGGGGCCGCAACGATCTCTAAAAAGAAATCGCGCAGCTCGTTCGCCGCCGCGCCGTCGAGCGGCGCGTCGGTTGCGACGATTCCGCCGTATGCGGAGACGGGATCGGCGTGCAGCGCTTCGCGCACCGCAACGGCCACGCTCGAACGCTGCGCGACCCCACAGGGAACCGCATGTTTGACGATTGCGGCTCGGACGAACCGTCCGCGCTCGCTCCCGAACTCGGCGCCGAGCGGCGCGCGGGAGAGCAAGCGCAGCGTCGCGTCGAG
>JAFAOZ010000249.1 GCA_019247395.1 Vulcanimicrobiota bacterium
GATCGTCGCTCTCACTGTTTGCTGCCGCGCGGGAATGCCCGGTCGCCCCGATGGAACGCTCAAATACTCGTGCAACTGCGCGCGCAGCACCTCGAGTCCTAGTTGCGGCACGAGGGCGGCGGTCAGCTCGAGCGCCAGCGGAATGCCACCAAGCCTCCGGGCGATATCCATCACCGGCGCCATGTTAGTTACGTCGAGCGACACGCGCGGATCTGCTTCGGCGGCGCGGTGCATAAAAAGCTCGATCGCTGGTTCGAGTTCCAACGAGGGCAGTCGGTAGACGACTTCGCCGGAGACGTTAAGCCGCTCGCGACTCGTGGCCAGAATGGCGACACGCGGGCACGCCTCCAAAAAGACGTCTGCCGCCCGCGCTGCGGGATCGACCAGGTGTTCGCAATTGTCGAGAATCAACAGCATTTGGCGCTTTCCGAACGCCGATGCGAGCTCGGCGATCGTGTCGGCACGGTCGCCGATGGGCGGGCGAAGGCTGTTCGCGATCTTTGCTGCGATGGAATCTCCATCGATCACCGGCCCCAAATCGACGAACCAAACTTCTGGGAAGGAAGCCCCAATCAGTTGGCGCGCGGCCTCAAGCGCAACACGCGTTTTCCCAACCCCGCCCGAACCAGTCACCGAAACTACACGCGAACGCTGCAGCAGCCTGAGAATGTGGTTGACGTCGTCTTTGCGGCCGACGAACGACGTGCGTTCTTCGCCGATGTTGTGCGCGACGGCGCCCGGACCGGGCTTACTGCGCGCCGCGGTACGCGCAGCTTCGAGTGCGGCAGCATCGCCTGCTTCAAGCTGAAGAGCCTTCGCAAGTAAAGCGATCGTATTCCGGTGCGGCGCCTTCCGCGTGCCGCGCTCGAGCGCGCCGACAGCGGCTTCGCTGATGTTCGCTCGCTCGGCTAAGTCGCTCTGCGAAAGTCCCGCGCGGCGCCGAAAATCCCTGAGCACGTCCCCGAAGCTCGTCGCATCGTCAGGCACATCGGGTCGCTTGGATGCTCCACGTTCGCGGCCCTACCTTAAGCGAGCTCGGCATTCAGGAACAGACGGGCTTGGGTAACGAAGGAGCGGTTGTACTGAAACAGCGACCCATGGCCCGCATCGGGATACACGACGAGCGTCGCCTTCGAAATGTGCTCGGCCAGCATATACGAGTTTCTTACGGGGATCATGATATCGCGCACGCCGCTGACGACAAGACATGGCTGCTGAATGCGGCTTAGCTTTTCGAATCGCTCGCCGTCGTACCTTTCCCACGCGCGAAAGGCTGCGATTTGCGCCGGTGCTACCTGCGACGAGGCTAAAGGTTCCCGATCGTTTCGCCGTTCCTGAAGACGCGAAACGAATGCTTCGCCGGCGGCTACGCCGTTCGCGGTTTGTGTAAAAAAGAGTCGAGCGAGCCGCTCGTAGCCGGTGAAGTCGTCAAATATTGATTTCAGCGCCGGCGCCTCCGTATGCATAATGTCCTCGCCGCCTTCGGGCGCCGTACCGGCAAGAACCATTTTGCGCACGGTTTTGGGTTGCTCGATCGCCATTTGCTGGGCCACCATGCCTCCGAGGGAAAAACCCAGCACGTCGACTCGGGTGACGCCGAGCGCGGAGATGAACGCGAACGCGTGTCGCGCCATTTCGGGAATCGAATTCGGAACTGCGCCCGTCGACCGGCCGATACCGGCGCTTTCGAATAGGATGACCTCGCGTTCTGATGCGAGGGCATCGACCACCGCAGGATCCCAGTTATCCAGCGTGCCCGTGAAGTGTTGGAGGCACAGGAGCGGCAGCCCGGCTCCTGCACCGAAACGCCGGTAGGCATACGTTTCGAGGGGCGTTTGCTCGAAACGCGTTGCTGTCGTGGTGCTTCTGTCAATGGTCATCGTCGCTCGAAACTCCAGCAACTCAGTGCAGGACGCGTGCGTTGCTACTCTCGGTGATAAAAAGCTCGGCGAGGGCTGTTCCCGCGAACTGCTCACCCATGAGCTGAGCGAAAAGCAGCACCGAGCTGCGCGGCCGGTGATTCACGATGAGGTGCTGGGTCTTGCCCTCAGCGTTGCGGTGAACGGTGACGACGACCTTGGTCGGTTCGCCGCGGATCTCACAGGAATATTCTTCAATGAAACCGTCATCGCCGAAATCGCCCGTGAAGCTAAACTCCTGATTCTTGTATTCCTCGCGTGCGGCGACCACGATATTCCGTACGGCTTCTGCGCCGTGCGCGACGCCCTGCATCGCTGCTCCCTCTCCGGTGACGTCCTCCGCCAGATTGTCGAGCCAATGCGGATAGTACGGGTGTCCCATGTACATTGTGGTCTCCTATAACTTCTTTGGCTTTGCGTTGTTGCCGCCATGTTAGGCGATCGATTCAACGCAGTCTGCTGAGAGAAAGTATCCAATTGGGAGACCCGAGTTGCCCTGACAATGCGAAAGCCCGGTGCCGAATTGTATGCCTAAAAGTACGGATCGTCGCTGGGACTCCTGGCGCCGCCCGCCTACAATCGGCTTATGACGAACGAAATCGGAACGCGGCCTTGCGATCAGATCCGGTCCCTCCTGAGGGGACTACGCTGCGGGCTTGACCGGTCCGTCCCTAGCCTCGGCGAACATCGGCGCCTTAGTACTCGGCGGGGCAAGATCGTATCGCAAGAAGAGTTGGCCGAAGCGGTGGGAGTAAGCCGCGGCTGGTACGCGATGCTCGAGCGAGGAGAGCCGATTCAACCGTCGATCGCGATGTTGAACCGTGTTGCTCAAGCGCTCAACGCAACGCGCGACGAACGCGTAACGCTGCTTCAACTCGCAATTCCCGAACTGCAAGGCTTGTTTTAGGAGAGAATCGCATGTCGGAAACGAAGACCGTCACACGGCGCGACTTTTGTGGTACCGCCGCCGCGGCGGCGACGATCGCCGCGACTTCATTGCCTCTGCGCGTTTTGGCGCAAGCGACCGGCGTCGATAGTTCGGTCCGTCCGTTTAAAATAAGCTTCGCGGAGGCGGAACTCGTCGACTTGCGGCAGCGGATCAACTCGACGCGTTGGCCCGAGAGGGAAACGGTTGCGGACGATTCGCAAGGCGTGCCCCTGACGATGATCCAAGGGCTCGCGACGTATTGGGCGACCGGCTACGACTGGCGTAAATGTGAGTCAAAGCTGAACGCGCTTCCACAGTACGTTACGCAGATCGATGGATTGGACATTTACTTTATTCACGTCCGATCGAAGCACGACGATGCACTGCCGATCATCATTACGCACGGTTGGCCGGGCTCGATCATCGAGCAGCTCAAGCTCATCGAACCGCTGACGAATCCGACCGCGTACGGAGCAAGTGCGTCGGACGCGTTCCACGTCGTGATCCCATCGATTCCGGGTTACGGATTCTCCGGAAAGCCGACGGCGTCGGGATGGGATCCCGAGCACATCGCACGGGCATGGGTCGTGCTGATGGGGCGGCTTGGGTACTCGAAGTTTGTGGCCCAAGGCGGCGATTGGGGTGGCCACATTTCAAACGTTATGGGCGAGCAGGCCCCGCCCCAGCTGCTCGGCATCCACACGAACTTTCCTGAAACCATTCCACCCGACGTCGGTAAAGCGCTCGCGCTGAGCCAGCCGCCGCCCGCGACGCTGTCGGCTGACGAAAAGGCGGCGTATCTGCAACTCGTGAGCTTGCGTTCGAAGAATTTAGCCTACGCCATTATCATGGCGCAGCGGCCGCAAACGCTCTACGGCTTGGCCGATTCTCCCATCGCTCTTGCTGCGTTCATGCTCGATCATGGCGATGCGTACAATCAGCCGGCCTCGACGTTCGTTGCCGCTCTGGCCGGAAAGCCGATCGGGGGATATTCGGCCGGTAATCTCACGCGCGACGATATTTTGGACAACATCACGCTGTTCTGGCTAACGAATACCGGCGTTTCGGCAGCGCGACTGTACTGGGAGAATAAGTTTCGGTTGCTCAGCGCGGTCAACGTCTCCGTCCCCGCGGCCGTAACGGTGTTTCCGGGTGAGATTTATGCGGCGCCGCGCAGCTGGACCGAAGGCGCATACCACAAGCTCGTTTATTATAATCGCGCCAGTGAAGGCGGCCACTTCGCCGCGTGGTCATTCCCGGAACTGTTTGCACAGGAACTGCGCGCAGGCTTGCGCCCAATGCGCGCGAGCAACGCCGCTCTACTATAGACTATAGCGACTTTAACGTTTCTGAAAGGTAAATATTAATGACGCAAGTTCAAGACCGCCTGTCCGGCGATATCAGCGCCGTTCGCCCTTTCCCAAAGTCTCACGTTCCGGAAGAAGAACTGCTCGAATTGCGCCGCCGCATC
>JAFAOZ010000112.1 GCA_019247395.1 Vulcanimicrobiota bacterium
AATCCATGGCAAGCCCAGTGGGAAAGCTGAGTTGCGTCTTCGATCCCTGGATCTTGCCAACCGGCATGGCGTTGCCGTTAGCGTCTCGCCCGTAGAAGAGCACGGCGGCACGCGGCTTATTTTTGTATCCGCTCTGAGATCCGACGAGAATGCAGCGTTTCAACGGACAGCCGTTTGCATCGGCGCGAGCGGTAGACGTAGCGTCGTTTCCAACAAGCGGGGCGGTGGTGGGAACGGCCGGGGATTGACTGCAGCCTGCGAGCACGACGGCGGCGCAAACGCTCAACGCGCGGCGTGCGATCCGATCGATGGTCATGGTTGGCTCCTCGACCCTAACAAAAGGTGACCATAGTTACTTCGGCCGCACGCAGCACCCGCCTTTCGGCAATGCCCTACGCCGAGCTTCACTGCTGGTCGAATTTCAGCTTTTTGCAAGGCGGATCGCACCCCGAAGAGCTGATCGAACGCGCGGCCGAGTTAGGTTTGGCGGCAGTCGCGTTGACCGATCGCGACGGACTCTACGGCGCGGTCCGCTTCGCGGCGTACGCGCGTAAGCGCGGCGTCGAAGCAATTATCGGCAGCGAGCTCACGTTTGAAGACGGAGCGCGCATCGTGCTCTTGGTCGAGACCGAAGCCGGCTATGCCAATCTTTGCGAACTGATCTCACGCGCGCAAATGCGCGGCAGCAAAGGCAGCTCACGGCTGCAGCTCGACGATTTTCAAGGACGCAGCGACGGATTGATTGCACTCGCTGCCGATGACGTGCGTGCGCGGATGCTGCGCTATCAAAAAATCTTCGGCGATCGCTTTTACGTCGAGCTACAGCAGCATCTCACGCCGGAAGAGACGCGGCGCAACCTCTGTCTTGTGCGTCTCGCGCGCGAGTGCGGCGTATCCTACGTTGCAACCAACGCCGTCGTCTATGCGCGCAAGGACGACGCGCTCGTCGCCGACGTCCTTGCCTGCGTGCGCGACGGCACCACGCTGCACGAGGCACGTGCCGCCAACAAGCTGCGCCCCAATGCCGAGTATCATCTTAAATCGCCCGCTGCGATGCGGCGCCTCTTCGCAACTTATCCCGAGGCAATCGATGCAACTGCCGCAATCGCGCAACGCTGCCGTTTCCGGCTGGAGCGGCTTGCCGGGCAGTTCCCACTCTTTCCGGTGCCGGAGGGAAGCTCGCCGCAGCGCCATCTTCGCAAGCTCGTCTACGAGGGCGCCGCCAAACGCTACCCAATGCCGCTCGAAACCTGCGTCGAGCGGCAGCTCGAATACGAGCTCGGTCTCATCGCCAAGATGGACCTGGCAGGGTACTTCCTCATCGTTTGGGATATCGTCCGCATCGCCGGCGAACTCGGCGTGCTTTGCCAAGGGCGCGGTTCGGCGGCGAACTCGGCGGTCTGCTACGCGCTCGGCATCACCGCAGTCGATCCGATCGCGATGAATCTGCTCTTCGAGCGTTTTATGTCCGAAGAGCGCCGCGAGATTCCCGACATCGATATCGACTTTGCCCATCAAGATCGCGAGAAGGTCATTCAATATGTCTACGAGCGATACGGGCGCGCCAACGCGGCAATGGTTGCGGAGGTCATTACCTATCGCGTGCGCTCGGCGATTCGCGACGCCGGCAAAGCGCTGGGATTGAGCCTCGAGCAAGTCGACGCGATCGCCAAAGAGTTCGATACGCGTGAAGAACTCCCCGAAGAAGCCGGCCCCGAAATGCTTTTTTCGATTTGCCGCCGCATCGCCAACTTTCCGCGTCATTTGGGCATTCACTCGGGCGGCATGCTGATTACCCGCGATGCGCTCGTGCGCGTCGCGCCGGTCGAGTGGGCGACCATGCGCGACCGGACCGTCGTGCAATGGGATAAGGACGATCTCCAAGAGCTCGGGCTCATCAAGATCGATCTGCTTGGCCTTGGCATGCTCTCTCTGTTGCGTGAAGCCTTGACGATCTACCGGCGCTGCGTTGCACGCGGCGATGCGTGGCTGCCGCGAGAGGTCGAGCGCGACGTCGAGCTGCACACAATTCCCGCCAACGATAAAAAGACGTACGCCATGATGCAGCGTGCCGATACGATCGGCGTCTTTCAAATCGAATCGCGCGCGCAGCAATCGATGCTGCCGCGATTGAAACCGGCCTGCTTTTACGACATCGTGATGCAGGTCGCCATCATTCGGCCCGGACCGATTCAAGGACAGATGATCCATCCGTTTTTGCGGCGCCGTTCGGGAATGGAACCCGTGACCTACCCGCACCCCAAGCTCAAGGCGGTGCTCGAGCGAACGCTTGGGGTACCGCTCTTTCAAGAGCAGGGCATGCGATTGGCGATCGAAGCGGCCGGGTTTTCGCCGGGAGAAGCCGATCAGCTTCGCCGCGCCATGGGACATAAACGCTCGCGCCAACGCATGGAAGCGATGCATGCAAAGCTGGTTGACGGCATGATTTCCAACGGCATCGAACGCGACGCCGCCGAGCAACTCTTCCACATGCTCGAAGGCTTCGCAGATTACGGATTTCCGGAGTCGCACGCAGCGAGCTTTGCACTCTTGGCATACGCCTCGGCCTATTTGAAATGTCATCTGCCGGCGGTATTTGCCGCCGCAATCCTCAACGTGCAGCCGATGGGTTTTTATTCGACCGAGGTGCTCGTTAACGACGCACGCCGCCACGACGTAATGATAAAGCCCATCGAAGTCAACGCCAGCGAGTATTGGTCGCACGTGCAACCCGACGGCGCGCTGCGCTTGGGGTTTCATCTCGTACGCGGGCTCGGCGAGGTGCAGCAACAACGCTTGCAGGCGGCGATCGTCGCCGGGCCGTTCGAAAACGTGCTCGCCTTCGCACAACGCACGCAGCTCGCTCGCGAGACGCTCGAGAACCTCGCAATTGCGGGTGCGTTCGCACCGTGGTATGCGTCGCGCCGCGAAGCGATGTGGGCGTTGCGCGGGCTCGACGAGCGCGAAGCTCGCGGTGGGCTCGGCGCGCTCATGGATGTCGACGAGCCGCGCGTCGAGTTCGAGCGGCCGGCGGCGCGGAAGCTTGCCGCCTTCGATCTCTGGTCGACCGGCGTTACGCCGTCGGGGCAAGTGATGGAGCATTTTCGCGAATTTCTCGACTCGCAGAACGTCGTTCCGGCCGCGCACCTCGCCGAGCTCCCGCGCAACAGCGCCTGCCGCGTCGGGGGTCTGGTCATCACCCGGCAGCGTCCGGGTACGGCGAAGGGCTTCGTCTTTTTAACGCTCGAAGACGAAACCGGCATCGTCAACGTCATCGTACGCCCCGATATCTACGAAGCCTATCGCCGTCCGATTCGATCTTCGTCGACGCTTATTATCGACGGAACGCTACAGAAGGAGAGCGGCTGCATCGACGTGCTCGCGAAGACGATTCAAAGCTTCGATGACGACGGCGTCACGCAAACCCTTACCGTCCATAGCTTTCAGTAACGAGCCGACCACCCGGCAAAGCTGCCAAGGCGCGGGCCCGGCAGCATCGAACTCGAATACCCAGGCATGCGTAAAGTCAATACCAATACGCTCGAACCGCTCAAATGGCAATCGCCAAAAGGGAAGTTTGTGGGCGAAGGAGTTCAAGTCAGCGAGGCTCTCGGTCGTGAGCGCAACTCGACTGATCTGCTGCAGCGTCATCCGTTCGACGTTGAGATTTTGCGCATTCCGCCCGGAAAGGCACCCTTTCCGTACCATTCGCATAGCGCGCAATGGGAGTTCTATCACGTTATCTCCGGGAGCGGGTCGGTGCGCCATGAGGCCGGGACGGCGCCAGTCGTTGCGGGCGATGCCTGCATCTTCAAGCCGGGCGAGGCGCATCAGTTTTTCAACGACGGCACGGAGGATCTCGTCCTCTACGTTGTTGCCGATAATCCCATCGGCGAGTCGTGGTACTACCCCGATAGTAACAAATGGGGCGTCCAGATGCCGGAGCGGCGTGCTATGCGCTCTGATAGCCTGGATTACTTTGATGGTGAAGAATGACTGCGCGCAAGACCGGCGGTCCTCGCTCGTGCTACAAGAGCACCGGCGCTCCGAAGGCGGCCTTCGAGAGTAAGAAGGCCGCGGAACGCGCGATACCGGCGACCACCAAGGGGCTGCGTCCCTACCGCTGCTCGCAACACGGTTGGCACCTTGGACACTGAACGGCCGGCGGCCGGCCGCGAACGGCTGCAAACTCCGCTTGCCATAACGATGGCGTTCATGCTGCTGATCGTCGCATCGTTGATCGCGCTCGGCCTCTTCGTCCGCGCGACCGTCAGTAAGGCGTTTACCGATGCGGAGCGCATTCGGCTCGCCCGCACGCACGTTGCGATGATGCTCGCGCAGCAACTCGATGAAGAGACCGGCGTACGCGGATATGCGGTGCTGCGGCTGCCGCTGATGCTCGAGCCGTATTACGGGGGCCGCGCAAGCTTGCCGCTCTACATGCGTAGAGTCCGCGCCGATCTCACGGATCTCGACGTTCCAAAGGCGCTGCCGGAGCTCCGGGATGCGGCGAGCACCAACTACCGATGGGTGCACGAGGTCGCGTTCCAAATCGTTCGTTCGCACCGGCGCCGGCCGGCGCTCGAGCTGCGCGGGAAACTCTACGTCGACCGCTTCCGCGCCGATACCGACGCGATCGACCTGGCACTGGCCGCCCGCACCGTCGCCGTCAATGCGCGTGCCCAACAGGCGGTGCTTTGGGTCGGCAGTTTTGCGGTCGCGGCGGTGGTGCTGGTGATCGTGGCCGCGCTGCTATTCACGGTACAGCAGTACCGGCTCGGCGTCCGGCTCGAACGCGAGCGCGCCGCATCTGAGGAACAACGGCGACGCGCGGCCGCGGCGCGTGCGGCGTACGAAACCGAAAAGCGAATTGCCGACGTGCTGCAAGACGCGTTCGGCGAGCGGCTCCTGCCGTCGCTTCCGGCCGTCAGCTTCAGCGCGACCTACGTGCCGGCGACCGAACAAACCAAGATCGGGGGCGATTGGTACGACGCGCTCCAACTCTCCGAAGATCGCGTGCTCGTCGCAATCGGTGACGTGACAGGCCACGGCATCGATGCCGTGGTCGCGATGAACAAGGCGCGGCAGCTGCTCATCAGCTACGCGCTGCTCGATGCGACGCCGGCCGGCGTGCTCGAGCGCGTAAACTTCGATCTCGTTCGCGGCAAGTCGCCGCTTATCACCGCGATCTGCGGCGTCATTGACACGCGCACGCGCGAGTTTGTTTACGCCTGCGCCGGTCATCCGCCGCCTGTTCTGGTCGAGCCGCACAGCCATGCGAAGCTGCTGGATTTTGGATCGCTGCCGTTGGGCGTCGCGGTGAAGCCCGGCTACCGCACCAGCCGCGTGCAGCTCGCCGCCGGCGCGATGCTCGTTCTCTATACCGATGGTCTCATCGAATATTCGCGCGACCTCGCTCAAGGTGAAGCGGCCTTGCTCGAGGCCGCCGAAGCCGCGGCCGAAACGCCCACGCCCGATCCCGCCGCACAGATTCGCGACCGAATCTTTCGCGATCGCAAGGTCACCGACGACGTGGCAATACTCACCGTGCGCTTTTCAGAGAACTCGGTGGGCGCGAGCTTGAGCCGGAGAATTGCATGAATGAAGCTGAGCCCGTAAAAGTGATTCGCTTGACCGGCGAATTGGAAATCGGACGGAAGAACGAGATTCGCTCGACGCTCCGTGCGCCGGCCGATGGAACGCCCGTTTTGCTGGATCTCGCCGGCGTTACGTACGCCGACTCGATTGCATTGACGGAGCTGCTGCGTTTCTGTGCCGAAGCGCAGCAGGTGGGCCAGCCAGTGGCGCTGGTGATTCAAACGCCGCAGTTTGCGCGGCTCATACAATACGCCGGTCTTGCGACGGTCTTCAAAGTTTTTGCAGAGCCCGCCGAGGCGCTCGCATATTTGACGGAAAGCCCGCGGCAATGAGCCGGCAGCCGTCGGTCTTGCGTCTGCGATGTCCGGCCCAGTCCCGGTTTGTCGCCTCACTGCGCCATGCGCTCGTCTCATTTTTACGCGCGCACGATTTCAAGGGTCAGCAACTCGACGACGTTACGACTGCCGCCGGAGAAGCGCTCGCCAACGTGGTGGAGCACGCGTATACCGCCGCCGCGTCCCAAGTCGATGCCTATATAGGCCTTCGCGCGAACGTCGATGCGAAAGGAACGCTCGCGTTGGAGGTCTACGACGGCGGCGCCTTCGTCGAACGCCGCCCGACGCGCGGTCGCGGCTTCGGCTTGCGGATTATCCGCGCGATCGCCGGGCGGTTGACGATCGATACGTCGAACGGAACGCGTCTTCGCATGATTTTCGAGCGGAAAAGATGATTCACGTCACCAGTTGCTCCTGGGACTTTCGCGCGTAGGCGGCGTAACGTAGCGCTGGCAACCCCGCTACACGAGGAGACGCACATGCGTTGTAACTTTCTTCGGAGTCCGATGTGGGCCGTCGCCTTTTTCGGACTCACGCTCTCCGCTTGCAACGGCACTGGAACCAGCGGCGCGGCGCCCGCATTGCCGGCTGCTTCTCAAACTGCATGGCTCACGAACGCTTCCGCACACCGGATGCACCGCAGTTCATCGAGCGGCAAGATTCAGCACATCGTTATCGTCGTCCAAGAGAATCGGTCGTTCAATAATTTATTTCACGCCTATCCCGGTGCGAAGACGGCGAACTACGGACTCGATCCCTATGGGAATAGGATCAAGCTCCTACCGGTCTCGATCGCAACGCCCTGGGACATCGACCACAGCTCGGGCGCTTTCTTCGCGGCCTGCAACGGCAGTGGCAGTATTCCCGGCACGAACTGCGCGATGAACGGTTTCACCAAAGAGTGGGTCGGCTGCGGCGGCGGCAGCAATCCGTGTCCGATCAAGCATCCACAGTATGCGTACGTACCGCGCAGCCAAATCAAGCCGTACTGGACGATGGCGAAGCAGTACGTGCTCGCCGACGAAATGTATGCCTCGAATTTCGACGCGAGCAGTTTCATCTCGCATCAATACATCATCTCCGGCCAGGCGATGAGCGCGGTGAACTATCCGTGGGGCGCGTGGGGCTGCCCGGGCGGTTCGGGTGATGAGATTGCAACGGTCGGTCAGCAGCGTCAAATCCCCAGCGGCTATGAAGTCGTTTGTTGGGATCCGACGACGCTCGGCGACGAACTCGACGGCGCCAATCAATCGTGGGCGTTTTACGGGCAATATTACTCGGGATCTCCGTGGCTCTGGATCGCTTACCAGGCGATCAACCATATTTATAACGGGCCCGACTGGGGCAACGACATCATTCATCCGCCGTCGCAATTTCTCACCGACGTCCAAAACGGCAAACTTCGGGCCGTGACGTGGGTAACGCCGACTTGGCAGAACTCCGACCACGCGGGTTCGAACTCTACCAGCGGACCGTCGTGGATCGCTTCGGTCGTGAACGCCGTCGGTCAGTCCAGTTTTTGGGACTCGACCGCGATCTTCATCATGTGGGACGATTACGGCGGCTGGTACGACTCCGAACCGCCGGCCTACGTCGACTACGACGGATTGGGATTGCGCCTACCGCTGCTGATCATCTCACCCTATGCCAAACAGGGCTACGTCACGCATACGCATTACGAACACGGGACGATCCTGAAGTTCGTCGAGGAAACGTTCGGCTTGCAGGCCCTGGCGGCGAGCGACGCACGCGCCAACCCGCCCGACGACTCCTTCGATTTCAACCAGGCGCCGCGGAAGTTTAAAGTGATACCCAGCACCTTCGGCAAGGAGTACTTCCTGCGTCAAGCACCCGACTACCATATTCCGGACTCACAGTAGGCAATGCATCATCGCATTGCTACGCTCGTCGCGGCATCCACATGCGCGATCATCTTCGCCGGTTGCGGCGCCAACGGCCAAAGCGACTACCAAAATGCCGGCGGAGCGCTCCCATCCGGGCAGCGAATGCATCACCACGCGTCGAGCGGAAAAATACAGCACATCGTCATCGTCGTCCAGGAAAATCGCTCGTTCAACAATCTCTTCTATGGCTTCCCGGGCGCAAAGACCAGCACGTACGGCTATACGAGCTCCGGGCAGCAAGTAACCTTACAGCCCGTCGGCCTCGAAACGACGTGGGACGTCGAGCACGATTCCTCGGGTTTCTTCGCCGCATGCAACGGCAGCGGCAGCATTCCGGGCACGAACTGCAAGAACAACGGCTTTAATAACGAGTACGCAGGCTGCCGCCGCTCTTGTCCCACGTACCCCGAATACGCCTACGTTCCGCATACGGAAACGCTGCCGCTCTTCGCTATCGGCAAACAGTACGTGCTTGCCGATCAAATGTACGCATCCAACTTCGACGCGAGCAGCTTCATCTCGCATCAATACATCATTGCGGGGCAAGCGCAATCCGCCGTGAACTACCCGTGGAGCTCGTGGGGTTGCCCTGGCGGAAAGCAAGATGACATTGCGATGGTCGATCAGCAACGCAACATCCCATCCGGTTACGAAGTCGTCTGCTGGGACCCGACGACCCTCGGTGACGAGCTGGATACCGCCGGCGTATCCTGGGGCTTCTATACGAGCGCCGTCAACGGCGACGGCGGCATCTGGAGCGCCTACCAGGCGATCAACCATATCTACAACGGCCAGGATTGGCAAAAAGATATTATTACGCCACAGACGAACTTTTTCAGCGACGTCTCCAATGGAAAATTGCGCGGCGTGAGTTGGATTACGCCGACCTGCGCGAACTCCGATCACGCCGGTTGCGGCTCCAACACGGGGCCGGCGTGGGTCGCCTCGATCGTCAATGCCGTGGGCGAGTCGTCGTATTGGAACTCCACCGCAATCTTTATACTGTGGGACGACTACGGCGGCTGGTACGATCCCGAGCCGCCGCCCTATATGGATTACGACGGTTTAGGCATGCGGATTCCGATGCTCATCGTCTCCGCCTATGCCAAGAAGCATTACGTGACGCATACGCAATACGAGCACGGAACTATTCTAAAGTTCGTCGAGGAGACGTTCGGTCTGCCGGCGATGGCCGCCAGCGACTCGCGCGCTAATCCCCCCGACGACTCCTTTAACTTCAATCAGGGTCCGCGGAAGTTCAAGAAGATCAAGAGCGCGCTCGGCAAAGAGTACTTCGTGCACCAGCCGCTCGATCTTCGCCCACCCGATACGGAGTAGCGTGTATAGGCCGGCCGCAGTCGCGGCGCTCTCCCTAGCCCTCGTCTCGTGCGGTGGCAGCGCCGTCGCGCCCTCAGGGCGCAATCTGGGGAACGCGAGCTTGGTTTGGCATGCGTCGAGCGCCAAGATCAAGCACGTCGTCATCGTGGTGCAAGAGAACCGCTCGTTCAACAATCTCTTTTACGGTTATCCCGGAGCGAAAACCGTAAAGTATGGCTACGACACGTCGGGCAACAAGATCAAATTACAACCGATCCCCCTCGAAGTACACTGGGACGTCGAACACGATTCAAGTGGATTCTTTGCCGCCTGCAACGGGACGGGCAGCATACCGGGCACCGACTGCCAAATGAATGGCTTCAATAAAGAGCGCGGCTGCATGATATCGTGTCCCCCCAATCCGACCTATGCCTACGTTCCGCACAGCGAGACGAAGCCGCTTTTCGAAATCGCACGCCAATACGTGCTCGCCGATGAAATGTACGCGTCGAACTTCGATGCGAGCAGCTTCATCTCGCATCAGTACATCATCGCTGCTCAGGCAAAATCGGCCGTCGACTATCCTTACGGCGATTGGGGCTGCCCCGGCGGTTCGGCGGATAAGGTCCGCATCGTCGATGCGCAGCGAAACACGCAGAGCGGCCACGAAACGGCCTGCTGGAACGTTATGACGCTCGGCGACGAGCTCGATACTGCCGGCCTGCCGTGGGCCTACTATACCAGTCCGGTGAAAAGCGGCGACGGCATTTGGAGCGCGTACCAAGTAATCAGGCACATTTACACGGGCGCCGATTGGAAGAAAGACGTCATCACGCCGCAGACCAGGTTCTTCAGCGACGTTTCGAAGGGCCGGCTGCGTGCGGTGAGCTGGATCACGCCGACCTGTGCGAACTCCGACCACTCTGGTTGCGGCTCAAACACCGGGCCCGCCTGGGTCGCCTCGATCGTCAACGCCGTAGGTCAATCGCAGTATTGGGATTCTACGGCGATCTTCGTCTTCTGGGACGACTATGGCGGTTGGTACGACTCCGAACCGCCGTCATACGTTGATTATGACGGTTTGGGGATTCGAGTGCCGCTGTTGATCGTTTCCGCCTATGCCAATCAAGGTCTCGTTACGCACACGCAATACGAGCACGGCACGATTTTGAAGTTCGTCGAGCAGACCTTCGGTCTTTCGGCGATGTCGCAGAGCGATTCGCGCGCCAATGCGCCCGACGACGCCTTTAACTTCGACGCGCCGCCGCGCAAATTCAAAAAGATTCCGGCACCGTTGGGCATCGATTATTTTATGCATCAACCTTTTGACCCGCGGCCGCCCGATGAGCACTAAAGGCTCGTGGGCCGCCGCGCTGCTATCGGCACTCGCGCTCGCAGCTTGCGGCGGCAGCGCCGGCGTCGCACCGGGCGGGCCTGCGCTGAGCCCGGCGTTATCACAAGCTGCTTCGAGCGGCAAGATACAACACGTCGTCATCGTCGTGCAGGAGAACCGTTCGTTCAACAATCTGTTCATGGGCTTTCCGGGCGCGAAGACCACAAAGTACGGATACGATTCGTACGGGAATCGAATCGCAATCAAGCCGGTCTCGATGGCGACGAGCTGGGACCTCGACCACAGCTCGAACACCTTTTTTACCAACTGTAACGGAACCGGTAGCATACCGGGCACGAATTGCAAGATGAACGGCTTCAACCTCGAGCCGGTCGGCTGCGGCGCGAACCCGCCGTGTCCGATCAAGCATCCGCAATATGCGTACGCGCCGTACTCCGAAACGAAGCCGTACTTCGACATTGCCAAGCAGTACGTGCTTGCCGATGAAATGTACGCGTCGAACTTCGACGGAAGCAGCTTCATCTCGCATCAATACATCATTTCCGGGCAGGCAGAATCCGCGGTCGACTATCCGCCCGGCGCGTGGGGTTGTCCCGGCGGCCCCGGCGACAAAATCAACGAAGTAGGGCCGCAGCGTCAAATCCCCTACGGCAACGAGGTCGTTTGCTGGGACCCGACGACGCTCGGCGACGAACTCGACGGAGCCGGCATCTCCTGGGCGTACTACGCGACTTCCTATGGAAGCTTGCCGGGGCTTTGGAACGCGTACCAGGCAATCAAACATATTTATAACGGTTCCGACTGGAGCAAAGACGTCATCAGCCCGCCCTCGCAGTTTCTGAGCGACGTCAAGAAGGGGCGTTTACGCAGCGTGAGCTGGGTGACGCCGACCTGCGCGAACTCCGATCACGCCGGTTGCAATTCGAATCACGGCCCGTCGTGGGTATCGTCGGTCATCAACGCCGTCGGTGAATCGAAGTACTGGCCGAACACCGCGATCTTCGTCTTCTGGGACGATTACGGCGGCTGGTACGATCCTCAGCCGCCGGCATTCGTTGATTACGACGGACTCGGCGTGCGCATTCCGATGCTGGTGGTCTCCGCCTATGCCAAGCAGGGCCACGTTTCGCACGTACATTACGAGCACGGCAGCATTTTGAAGTTCGTTGAAGATACGTTCGGACTTGCGCCTCTTTCTGCAAGCGATGCGCGGGCAAAGTCGCCCGCCAAGGATTGTTTCGATTTCAGCAAGCCGCCGCGCAAGTTCACGAAGATTCGCAGCCCGCTCGGGGTCGATTACTTCCTGCATGAGCCGCTCGATACGCGGCCACCCGATACGGAGTAAAGGCACGTGCATCACCGTCTGGCCGCCTTGCGGCTCACCGCCGCCGCGTTCGCACTCGCCATCGCAGCATGTAGCGGCGGAAGTCTAACCTCGCCGGCGCCCGGTTTGCCGCCGGCGACGCAACGGCATGATTCCACCTCCGCCGGCAAGATCAAGCACGTCGTGATCGTGGTGCAGGAGAACCGCTCGTTCAACAACTTGTTCATGGGCTTTCCGGGTGCGAAGACCTCGAAGTACGGATACGATTCATACGGCCAGCGCATCAAGCTCAAACCTGTGCCGCTCGAGACGACCTGGGATATCGACCAT
>JAFAOZ010000171.1 GCA_019247395.1 Vulcanimicrobiota bacterium
GATACGTTCCCGGCGTCCCGGCGCTGCGGATGCCGCCCGACATCGTGCTCCTGGTCTTTCTCCCGCCACTGCTCTATTGGGAGAGCGTCAGCGCACCAACCAGCGAGCTGTTTTCGCGCTCAGGATTGTGGTGGGTGCTACAACTGACATTCGGTCTTGTGGTCGCTACGACGGTAGCCGTCGCCGGCGTATCGCACGCACTACTTCCAGCAATGGCATGGGGGACGGCACTCGTTCTAGGCGCCATCGTTTCGTCGACGGACGAAGTCGCCTTTGGGCCGATCGTCGAGCGCGTCCGCCTCCCCCGGCACGTCTTGGCTACAATCGAAAACGAGAGTCTCATCAACGACGCGACCTCGCTCGTTTTATACGGGATTGGAATAACCGCGGTCGTGAGCGGTACGTTCTCCGCACCGAATGCTGCGGCGTCTCTAGCGCTCTCGATCGTCGGCGGAAGTGCTGTCGGCGTTGCTGCCGGATTCGTTGGCGTGGGCGCGTGGAGGCTGACGCGCGATCCGTCGCTGCAATCGATCGTCTCGTTGTCAATACCGTATCTAGCGTATCTACCGGCCTGGCGACTTGGGGCTTCGGCCGTGTTGGCGACGGTCGCTGCCGGTTTTACCGTCGCGCCCTACATTCCAAAAGTGCTCATGCCTGCGACCCGCATTCGCGTCAGCGGCTTTTGGGTGACGATCGTCTTCGTCCTCAACGCGTTCATCTTTGTTTACGCCGGCATGCAGTTTCGCACCATTCTCGCCTCGCTGCACATGCCGACGCTTCTGGTTTTGGGGTATGGAGCTGCGGTTGCCGCAACGTGCGTTGTCGTGCGCCTCGTGTGGGTGTTCGTCCAGGGCTTGATTCCAGCGACAAACTATCCGCAGCACGCAAAGGGAAAAGCGGATTGGTCACACGTTGCCGTCTTGGCGTGGTCGGGGATGCGCGGCGGTATCTCACTCGCGGCCGCGCTGGCAATCCCCCTCGAAACGATGGCGGGACCATTCCCACAGCGCGATCTCATCATTTTCTTGACCTTCTGCACCATGTTTGGCACGCTCGTCGTACAGGGCGGCACGCTTCCACTGCTCATTAAATGGCTGAACGTGCGCGACGACGGTGTGGACATCCGTGAGGAACGCCTCGCATTGTCGCATATTTCGAAAGCTGCGCTCGCGCGTCTCGAGCAGCTGGCAGAGCGCGAAAAAATCCCGCCGGAATTGTACGAAATGTTGAAGGTCCGCTTCAGCGCGCGCTTGGCGGAGTTCTCGACGCTCGCCGGCGACCGAAGCTTAGCGAAGGCTTCCGACCAATACCGCCATTTGACGAACGATTTATTGACGGCCGAACGTTCGGAACTCATTTCACTGACGAAGCAGCGGAAGATCGACAACACGGTGATGCGGCGGATTCTGCGATTACTCGACTTCGAAGCCGAGGAAATCGCCATCCTCGAGATGACCGGTCACTCCGACCTCGATGAGGACGATGACGACTAATCCGGACCTGCGGAGGCGTATCTGTTTCGGCGTACTCGCCATTCTTTCGCTCGGTCTTCTCAGCATCGTTGACAACAATGCGTACACGTTCGCCCGCGCGCACGCACCAGCACTCGAATGGATAGGGCGGTATCGAGTTACATCACTTGCGACGTGTCTAGGGCTCTACTTGAGTACCGGGCCTGCACGCAGTTACCAGTTCCCTGTCCGTAATGCGCAGTGGCGCGTAGTGGCCCTCATTGCGGGCTTCTGGTTCATTCCAGACCTGCTGATGCTGTATGTTGCCCGCGTTCCCGTTCCGGTGCTGCGCTCGACGCCTGATCTGACCGCATTTCTCTTAACTGGACTGCTTGCCGAGGAACTGTTATTTCGTGGCGCCATCTATCAACTTGCTGAACGCACGTTGCCTTGCACTTTCGTCAGCGTGGGCGTACGCCTACCGCTGTGGCCTATCGTCGCGTCGGCTCTTTTCTTCAGCCTAGCGCATTTGCAATACTATGGATTTGCGATAACGGTTCCAGCCCTCGCGCAACTAAGTTACACCTTGATCATGGGGCTCATGTGGGGCCCCTTGCGGTTCCTAACATCGAGTATCTGGCCCGCGATCGCATTTCATCTGATAACCAACGCGATCGCCTTGCCTCGCATCATCGGCGGGTAGCTAGGCACACCAGGCGCTTCAACCGTAGCGCATCGTCGAGAGCAGCGCCCGATGCGGTATTGTCGAAGATGCACCAAGTCTCGACGTTGCTGGAGTAGACGCGTGTTCCCAACGCGCTAAGCGCCTCCTCGCCGTAAGAGGAGTAATACATCCGCGGCGCCCCGTGCATGCGGAAGTAGCGAAGCTTTCTCCAGCCGCCAGGCTCAAGCGCCCGCGGATCCGGCGGCGGATCGGCAGCGACGCGCGCGACCTCTTGCCGCAAAAGAACGGCGTCTGCATCCTCGCCAAACCACGATGCATGGCGAGGCTCGCAGACAATGTGGGGCGCACCAAGCACGCGACATAGGTCCAAGAACCTCTCCACTATATATGCGTCGAAGAGAAAGCTGGGCGGCAACTGTAGTAAGAGCAACCGTCGCTTGTCACCGAGGCCGGCGCTTTCATCAATAAACCGTTGAAGCTCAGGCTTGCAATCATGGCACCGCTTCACGTGCGAGATGCTCTTCGGAATCTTCACTGCAAAAGCGAACGCGGACGGTACGACCGACGCCCAGCGTTCGTAAGTGGTACGACGGTGGGGTCGGTGAAATGAGGAGTTGATCTCCGACGCATTCATCACCATCGAATATCGCTCGAGCTGCGTGCCGTCGCCGGGAAGTGAGGAGCGGACCGTCGCTGGGATCGTCCAGCCAGCGGTACCAACGCGCACTTCTGCCATGTTTCTTTTTACCTCGTTTCGACGATTGCTTGGAATACAGCAAGCACACGTTCGCTGGACAATGAGCGCATAGTGCGCGGCTCTGGGGGAACAAGGTCACAATGGCGACGCCAGACGGCTGCGTCCGTGTGCGCGGCGCCCGGGAGCACAATCTAAAAGACATCAACGTCGACGTGCCGCGCAATGCCCTCGTCGTCTTCACCGGCGTATCCGGCTCGGGCAAGTCGTCTCTAGCGTTCAGCACTCTGTATGCCGAAGCACAGCGCCGATATCTCGAGTC
>JAFAOZ010000040.1 GCA_019247395.1 Vulcanimicrobiota bacterium
CGACAGCCAAATCAGCTGAATATGCTTGAAAAGCTGGGCGTCTTGCTGCGGCTTGGTGACGAAGGCCAGATTGTTCGAAAGCCTCCCAAGGAGCCGCGTCGTGTGGTCGATGATTTCGTCCAGCTCGCGCGTCGCATCCCCGAGCTCGTCGCGAATTCGCCGGCGTTCGTCCTCCGTGAGCTCCTCCGGCTGCATGAGGGAATCGACGTAGGTGCGATAGCCGGCATCCGAAGGAATGCGACCCGCCGAGGTGTGCGGTTGTATAAGGTAGCCCCCCGCCTCGAGTTCGGCCATCTCGTTTCGAACCGTCGCCGAGCTGATCCCAAGGTTATACTTCTGGGTCAATACCTGCGAGCCGACCGGCTCCGCCGTCGCAATGTATTCATAAACCACCGTCGCGAGGATATAAGCCTTGCGCTTGCCCAGTCCGCTCCCGTCTATCACCCGCCTACTGTAGCACTCTCCCGTCGCGAGTGCTAGTGGACGGATTACCTTGCGCTCGCTCGATGGCTTGTGACAGCTCGGTCCAGCTAAGGCCCCCGACCGAGACGTAGGAGACGTTGCCGCTGGGGTCGAGCACGAGGGTGACCGGTATTGCCGAGACCGAGTAAATCCTAAAGACGGCGCCCGCCACATCCTCGACCAGAGGCAGCGCGATCTTTGAAGCCTGCAAATAGCCGGCGGCCACGTCCGGCAGCTCGTCGGAGATCGTCACTACGGCGACGCGATTGCCGAAGGTTTCGCGCGCACGGACGAACTCTGCGAGCTCTGCCGTGCAGACGTGACACCACGTCGCCCAAAAATCCACAACCACGACGCGTCCGTGAAAATCGGAGAGATACTTGGTTCCCTGCGGCGTCGGAAACGCAAAGTTCGGCGGCGGCACGTCGTAACGAATGCTTGAAAGCCCCGTTTGCGAGGCGGTTAGTGCTGCGAGGACGAGTGCGCCAAACATCAACGAATCTCTGCGCCACTGCACTTCGGCAGGCATAGCCCTAGCGCCTCGGAACGTCACCGGCATGAGCACTCCAGCGATTGAAGCGCTGCTCGAGGAGAGCCGGCGCTTTCCGCCTTCTCCCGAGTTCGCAGCGACCGCCAACGCGACACCGCAGATCTATGCGGACGCGGAGCGCGATTACATCGAGTTTTGGGCATCGTGGGCGCGTAAGCTCGAGTGGATGAAGCCGTTTACGGTCGGCTTGGAGTGGAACGAACCGTTTGCGCGCTGGTTTGGCGACGGCGAGCTCAACGTCTCGGCAAACTGTCTCGACCGGCACGTGCGCGCCGGGCGCGGCGACAAAATTGCCTATTACTATGAAGGCGAGCCCGGAGATCGCCGCACGATTACGTATCGCGAGCTGCTGGATGCGACGAATCGATTTGCCAACGGACTGCGCAAGCTCGGTATACGACGCGGCGATCGGGTCGCGATCTACATGCCGATGATACTCGAGTTGCCGATCGCGATGCTCGCATGCGCGCGCATCGGCGCCGCGCACTCCGTGATCTTCGGCGGGTTTTCTCCGGAGTCAATCATCGACCGCGTGAACGACGCGCAGTGCGTCGCGCTTATTACCGCGGACTACGGCTGGCGGCGCGGTCATAAAGTGCCACTGAAGCGCAACTGCGACATTGCGATGGAGCATACGCCGTCGATCCGTCACTGCATCGTCGCGCGGCGCGTCGGCGACGACGTCTTCATGCACGCAGGACGCGACCATTGGTGGGACGAGCTCGTTGCGCGAGAGCCGACCGAGTGCGAGCCCGAGCCGATGAACGCCGAAGACCTGCTCTTTCTTCTCTATACGAGCGGCACGACGGCGAAACCGAAAGGCATCAAGCATACGACGGGCGGTTACTTAACGCAGGCGGCGATGACGCACAAGCTCGTCTTCGATTTGAAGGAAGATCGCGACGTCTACTGGTGCACCGCCGATATCGGCTGGGTGACCGGCCATTCGTACATCGTCTACGGGCCGCTCGCCAACGGAGCGACCAGCGTGCTGTACGAAGGTACGCCGGACTTTCCCGACAAGGATCGATTCTGGGCGATCGTCGAGCGCTACGGCGTAACGATTCTCTACACCGCACCGACCGCGATTCGCACGTTTATGAAATGGGGGCCGGAGTACCCGGCTAAGCATGATCTTTCATCGCTGCGGTTGCTCGGAACCGTGGGCGAGCCCATCAACCCCGAAGCGTGGATCTGGTATCTTGAATGGATCGGCGGAAATCGCACGCCGGTCGTGGACACCTGGTGGCAGACCGAGACCGGCAGCATCATGATCGCACCGCTTCCGGGAATCACGACGCTGCTGCCGGGAAGCGCCACCAAACCATTACCCGGCATCGGCGCCGACATCGTCAACGACCGCGGTGAATCGGTGCCGCTCGGAGGTGGCGGCTACGTCGTGCTCACGCGCCCGTGGCCCGGTATGCTGCGCGGAATATGGGGTGACGACGAGCGTTACGTGCAGACGTATTGGTCAAAGTTTCCGCATCGCTATTTTGCCGGCGACGGCGGACGGCGCGACGCCGAGGGCAACTTTTGGTTCATGGGCCGCATCGATGACGTGATGAACGTCAGCGGCCATCGAATTTCGACGACCGAGGTCGAGAGCGCGCTCGTCGACCATCCTGCCGTCGCCGAAGCCGCCGTCTGCGGAAAACTGGACGAGATGACCGGACAAGCGATCTATGCCTTCGTTTCCCTCAAGGGCGCAGAGATCGGATCTGCGGAGTTTGCCGACGAGCTGCGCGATCACGTCGGGGCGAAGCTCGGTAAGTTCACGCGGCCAAAATACATTACGTTCACGCAGGAGCTTCCCAAGACGCGCAGCGGCAAGATCATGCGCCGCCTGTTGCGCGACATTGCCGAAGGCCGAACGCTCGGCGATACGACCACCCTCGCGGACTCTTCGATCGTGAAGGAGCTACAAGAACGCGCGAAGGTCGAAGTTACGCAGGAGGACTGAGTTCAAAAAAGGAGTCCAAATCGTCGAGGCGATCGATTCGGGTCGCGGGTGGTAGCGCTGCCAGAATCGTCGCACCGTAGCGCGTGGAAGCCGCGCGGCCATCGAGCAGTGCCACAAGACCGCGATCGGTCGTGCTGCGAATGAGCCGTCCAAAACCTTGCTTGAGCCGAACGGTCGCCGCCGGAATCATGTAGTGTTCGAAACCGTCGAGCCCACGCGCTTCAAGGGCTCGCACGCGCGCCATGACGAGCGGATCGCTTGGCGACGGAAATGGTAAACGGTCGATGATGACGCACGACAACGCATCGCCCGCGACGTCGATGCCTTCCCAAAACGTCGCCGTTGCGAAGAGCACGGCCCCGGGGGTTCGCCGGAACCAATCGAGCAGATGCGCGCGGGGAAGCTGTCCTTGCAGACGCACGGGATATGCCAGCCGGTCGCAGACCAACGCGTAGACTTCGCGCAATCGGGCGTACGACGTAAACAGCACGAACGCGCGCCCGCCCGTCCGGTCGAGACACTCTTCGACAAGCGGCGCAGCACGCCGCGCAAACTCCGATGATTTCGGGTTCAACTCCGGCGGAGCCACGAAGAGCCGTGCCTGACGTTCATAGTCGAACGGCGAGCGCGCGACGAGCTCTTGCGCATCATCGAGCCCCAACGTGCGGCGTACGTAGGCGAACGAACCGTTCGTGGCCAGTGTCGCGCTGGTAAGGACGACACTCTCGGTCTTTGAGAACAAGGCTTGGCGCAGAAAATCGGCAATCTCGTGCGGCGCGCAGTTGAGGCAATAGCGCCCGTCGACGTCGCCGCGTTCCACCCATGAAATCGTCTCGGGCGCACCTGCCTCAATGCGGTCGATGACCGATTGCTGTGCGAGTACCAGTCGCAGCACCAAGTCGCGCCGGCGTTCGGCCTCCAGCGGGTCTTCAACCGCGCGCTTCAACGCGGTATGCGAATTCGCAAAGATCCAGTTCTCGAGACGATACAGCGCGGTGCGCAGGCTTTCGAGCGCCGGCCACGCATCTTCGTTCGCTGCAACCGGATAGCGGTCTGCGCCAACGCGTCCGAGCGCCGATTCGAGCCGCGCGACCGCGCGATCGAACTCCGCGTCAAAGTCGCCCGGCATATCGTACGTACGGTGAACTTTGCGCATCATTCGGCCAATCGAAGCGCCGGAAAGCACGGCCGTCAGCGCGTCGGTTGCCCAACGCTCGCATTGATGCGCCTCGTCGAGGACGGCCACGTCGTATGGCGGCAAAAGTCCGCCACCGACGGCGAGATCGAGGAAAAAGAGCGCGTGATTGACGACGACGACGTCGGCATACTTAGCCTCGTCGCGTTTTGCGAAGAAAAAGCAGTTACGGAAGTGCGAGCAGTACTCGCCGACGCATTCGTCCGCATCGGCATCGAGCTGTTCCCACTCGTCGCCCGGCGGCACAAAGCCCAGCTCCGCGCGATCGCCGCTCGTCGTTCGGCTAGCCCAATCCCAAACTGCCTGCATCGAGCGCGACGGCGCGACGAGCCGGCCCTCCCGCGACCGTTCCAGCTTCTGCCGACACAGATAATGGCTTCGCCCCTTGAGCAACGTGACGCGCAATGGGGTACCGAGCGCGTCGCGCACGAGCGGAATATCTTTAAAGACCAGCTGTTCTTGAAGCGCGATCGTACCGGTTGAGAGCACCACCTTTTTCCCGCTGCGGATCGCCGGCACGAGGTACGCCAACGATTTGCCGACGCCGGTGCCGGCCTCGACGATCGTATGCATGCCTTCCATCAGGCCGCGCTCCACCAATTGCGCCATCTGCAGCTGCCCCGCCCGCGGTTGGTAGCCGGGCAGCGCCTTCGAGAACGGTCCCTCCGTACCGAAGACCTGCTCGAGCGACGCCGTCACTGCGCGCGTTGCCCGGGATCGAGCGGCGGCTCGTACTCCGTCTCCATCGGGTGTCCCGTCCGCGCGTCGACGACAACCGGCGCGACGCGACGCGGCGGATAATAAACGACGAACGTGATCGCGAATCCCGCGAGCAAGCCTGCGACGTGCGCTTGCCACGATATTGCCGGCACCGTAAACGTAATGAGCAGATTGATGACGAGGATGCCGATATTGCTCCGCACGAGCTCCATGCCCGGTTTACCAAGCTTAAACCCGATCGCGAAGAGGGCTCCGAAGAGTCCGAAGATCGCGCCGCTGGCGCCGACCGTGGCAACCATCGGATTGCTAAAGTACACGACGCCGAGTCCCGCCGCGACGAGCGACACGACGTAAACCAAAAGCATCTTCCACGGACCCATCGCGTACTCGATGAAGCGGCCGAGAAACCACAGCGACATCATATTGACGCCGATGTGCAGGAGGCCGCTATGCAGGAATGCGCCGGTGAAGATGCGCCACCATTGGCCGTCTTGTAAAACGAATGCCGGCACGAGCGCACCCGCGGCGAGAACGCGCTCCATCCCCTGCCCGCTACCGCCGAAGCCCGAAAGCATTTCCGGACCGCCCACGTAGATTTCCCACAGATAACCGATGACGTTGAGGATGATGAGGAAGCGCGTGATCACGCGATCATGACCGTTCGTGCAAGCTCGAGCGAAATCGCGTGCCGCTCGCCGTCGATTTCGATGGTCACGGGTCCGCCGAGCGGGGCCTTGTCGAGCACGCGCAGTGCGACTCCGGGACGCACGCCGACTTGGCCGAGGTACCGCAAAATCTCCGGCATCTGCTCGGTCACCCCGGAGACGGTGACGCGGGTGCCGGGCTCCACTTGCGCGAGCGGGATTCCGTCGCGCACGGGTTCGGTTAAATCCGCAGGCGGAATCGGATGTCCGTGCGGACATGTTTTCGGATCGCCGAGCGACGCGATCAGGTGCTCTTCGACGCGCGGCGTGATTGCGTGCTCGAGAATGCAGGCTTCGGCATAAACCTCGTCCCATGGCATTCCAAGTACGTCGGTGAGCAAGCGCTCCGCCAGACGATTGCGACGGACGACTCCGACGGCGACCTCGAGGCCCTTGCGCGTCAGCTTGATATCGCCACGAACTTCATGCTCGACGAAACCGTCGTTGACGAGCTTCTTGAGCATGCCGGAGACGGACGCGGGGGCCACGCCGAGTTCGGTGGCAAGCGCCGACGTCGTAACGCCCGGGCCCTCGCGTTCGAGGCGATAGATCGCCTTCATATACATTTCGAAGGACTCGGAAAAATGCGAGTGCGAGTGGCCCGGCATAGCTCTTCTAACTTCGCGGCGCGGCCCGAAGTTCCGCAACGGCCGCATCGAGCCTCGCTTCCATCGCCCGCTTGGCTTCGGCTGCCGCGAAGCTCGCCCCGATCGCATTGCGCACAAAGCGTTCCAAAGCATCGGCTCCGGCGGCCTCTTCCACGAGCGCATACTCTTGCGCAATCGAGGTGCGGAAAATCGTTGGGTCGTCGCCGTCTATGGTGACGACGCAGCCGCTACGATCCATATCGATGTAAGGATGCGGGTAGTCAGGCAGCTCCGATCGAGTGAGACGATTCGAGCTCGGACAAATTTCCACCGCGATGCCTCGCTCGGCAAGCAAGTCGACGACGCTCGGATCCTCGAGTGCGCGGAATCCGTGACCGATGCGCTCCGCGCCGAGCAGCTCGACTGCATCGCGTACGCTCGCCGCGCCGGCGGCTTCGCCCGCGTGCGCGACGCAATGCAAGCCTTCGGAGCGCGCATACCCAAATGCATCGATAAAGAGGCCGGCTGGAAATCGAATCTCGTCACCCCCAAGCGAAATCCCGATAACGTCGAGGTCGGTCATGGCGGCCATCGCGCGTACCGTCTCCATCGCACGTAGCGCGCCGAAGTTGCGCGTGAGATCTGGCAAGAGTTTGAAATCCGCCTGCGGCCGCGCGTTGCGAAGCTCGCCGGCAATGGCCTCCATCGTTTCGCGCACGTCGAGCTGCGGATTGAAGAACGTCCACACCGACGGCGAAATGAAGAGCTCTCCGTAGATGACGTTCTGTGCGAGCGCATCCTCGACGAACTCGCGCGCCAGCCGCGCGTAATCCTGGGGATCGTGCAGCGAACGGCTCACGGCCGCGAAGATATAGAGAAATTCTTCAAACGTCTCAAACCGGTACGGGTCGTCCCTATCCACGGCGGTGTCATCTGACTTATACCGCAGGGGCACGCCGTGTTTGCCCGCCAGTTCGACAAATGTCGGCGCGCGCAAGCTGCCTTCCAAATGGCAGTGCAGGTGAATCTTGGGAATCCGCGCGGCGAGAGTATTCGCGCCCATGCCGCCGCTTTCGGCAGGCAGGGGCGAAACCCGGCGCTCCCGTAAGGTAGTCGTCCTTGTCGCGGGGTGGAGCAGTCCGGTAGCTCGTCGGGCTCATAACCCGAAGGTCGGTGGTTCAAATCCACCCCCCGCAACCAACCTGCCGGCGTCGTTAACCGAACGCCGGCGCGGCGCACCTAGCGGATCGTTGCGGTTCCGGCAACGGTACTGCGGTCGAACAGCTCGAGACGATCGTATCGCCCGGAGCTGCGCGTAAAGAGTTCGCTCGTCTTGCCCGACGGCATCGTCTCTCCCAACTTCAATCGAGCGCCGCCGGCGAATCCATAGACGGCATACCGATGCCAGCCTTCGACGATCACGTAGTACCACGACCGGTCGCGCGCGTAAAGAACCTTCGCGGGCGCGCCCTGGCCGGTAAACTGCGCGTGCGAGAAGTGACTGCCGATCATCGCCAAGGTCGCGAGGTCGTGCGGCGACTGCGGTGTCGTGCGCGGGAAGAGCAACCCGATGATGAAAGCCGCCGCAGCAGTCAGCGGCAAGAGCCACACAATGTGCCGCCGCATAAACGCTACCGGCGTTCGAATATCGCCTGACGCGGCGCGAACGACGTTGGCGCGTTCGAGTGCGAGCAGCGTCTCTTCGGCTTCGCCGACGCGACGCAAACATTGCACGCACTGCGCGATGTGAGCCTCGACGGCAGCCTGTTCGGCCGGTTCGAGCGCACCGAGCGCGTAGAGCTCGGCCGATTCGCCGATATGCTCGTCAGGTTGCATGATTGTCCTGCGGGATCAGCGATCGGCGCAGCGCGCGAAGCGCGGCGCTCAAACGAGCTTTGACCGTGCCGATCGGGATATCCAGTTGCACGGCAACTTCGCTCAGCGTCATCGCTCGATAGTAAGCGAGCTGCACGACCGCCCCTTGCCCTTCGGTGAGCCGGGCGACGGCGCGCGCGATACGCTCGCGCTCGATGGGATCTTCTTCCAACACGTAGGTGCCGCGCACCTCGACCTTTTCCGTCGCGGCACGACTGCGCGTGGCTTGGCGCAGTCGCTCGAGCGCACGATTTCGGGCGCACGTCACGAGGAAGGCCTCGAGGCTTCCGCGCGCGGCCGAATAGGCGTTCTCTCTGCGCCAGAGGTACAGGAACACGTCTTGCACGCATTCGCTCGCGCTCTCCCAATCGTGCAGCACGCGCATCGCCGTAGCGCGCATTTGGGGGCCGAAGCTGCGATACGCGGCTTCGTACGCGCCGGCCTCACGGCGAGCGAATGATTCCGCAAGCGATTGGTCCGGCACGCTAGCCCAATGCGCTGTCCTCGAATCGAAGATTGCCGCCATCGATCTCGACGGTTCGGTAGCCGATGGCACGCAGGAGATCTCCGCGAGGAAGCGTCACCGGACCAGGTTTCGGCGCGCTGCCCGGTTTTGGCTGCGGATAGGCCGTTGCGTCGGCGCTTGCAAACCGGATATTGCCTTCTTGGTGCGTGACGATTTGGTGAATGTGTCCGTTGAGCACGGTCACCCGGTCGAACGGCTGCAGGAGAGCGAGCGCCTTCGCGCCGTCTTCAGTCGTCCAGCCCCATTGCGGGTAGAGCGCGTAGAGCGGCACGTGCGTAAAGACGACGATCGGGGTCGTCCGCCCGATGCCCGCAAGGTCTTTGCGAAGCCATTCGAGCTGATCGCTGCCGAGCAACCCCAGCTTTTCAAAGTTGAAGACGTTGAGCAGCACGACGTAATGCACCCCGCTTGCATCCCAAGACGCCCAACCGCCCGGCGTCGAGTGCGGAATACGAAAATTCGTCAGATACGGTTTAAAATCGTTTCCGATGACGTCGTGTTCCCCGGGTAGGGCGATGAGCGGTGCGCGCAGCTGTGAGAGAATCGCGCGCGCGTCGTCAAACTGCGTCGCCGTCGACAGATGGGTGATATCGCCGGTATGGACGACGAACGCCGGTTGCGACGGCATGGCGTTAATTGCGTCGACCGCCATCTTGAGCGTTCCGCTAACGTCCGGATTGGCAGGCAGATGGAAACCGATGTGGCTGTCGCTGATCTGGACGAACTCGATCGTCCCGGCCGCATCGCTTGCAATCGCTCTACCGGTCAAGAGGCCCGTCGAGCCTAAGGTATACGCGATTCCGGCCCCCGTCCAGGCGACGTGCTCGAGAAATGAAGCCCGCTTCATGGTGTTGCCGCCTTCACAATAATCGTGCCTTTCATGAATGGATGCAGCTCGCAGAAATATGTGTAAGTGCCCAATTTGGCAAAGACGTGGTTCCAGCGCCCGTTGGTATCGAGACCTTTCGAGTCGAAGCTGCCGTCGGTGGCGGTAACGGTGTGGGCGTCATCGTCGTCGTTGGTAAACGTTACGGTCTGCCCCGCGGTAATCGTCAGGGTTTTGGGAGAAAAGGCGTCATTTTTGATTTCGACGCTCGGCGGCGAAAGCCCGAGCGTTGCCGCCAGCAGCGCCGCCGCCGCAATACGGCTCAAATATTTGCTCATGCCGTTGATATGCCGCAGGGCGGCAACCGGTTTAGGGGGCCGCCGTCTCGAGCGTCAGCCTTCCGCAACCGATCTCGTAATCGGCCATACCGTAGTAGATGTCGAATTCGCGCTCGCCGCGCCGGTCGATTCCGGTCGGGAAGACGACGTGTCCAACCGCTCCGTGCAGCTCCGCGCCGGATTTTGGAACGAAGAGCGGCTCGGGCGAACGGTACACGATGCGCTCGATATGCCGCACGTCGTGAATGATGACGCCGGCGACGTAACGCAGCAGCGACGAACCCGACGGGTGCGCCAACTCGTCGACGCCGTGAATCACCGAAAGCCAACCTTCGGCGATGCGCACGGGCGGCGCACCGGCACCGACTTTGATCGTGCCCCAGTTCGCCGGCGGAAGCGTCAGCCGGTGCGACTGCGTCGCGATGCAGAGCGCGCCGGGATCCCGGCGCACCGACGCAAGCGGCACGTACCCCACCGCGATGCCCTCACGCTCTTCCGGCGGCAGTGCCTTGATCTGCGCGATTGCTTCGTGCGGATCCCTCGCAAAGGCTCGTTGCGTCGGACGGTGATAGAATGCGAGCGACTCGACACCGTCGGGCGATAGACACGGCTCGGGAAAGAAGGCAGCATCTTTATCGGCAAAGGGTTCGTCGCTCCCCGCAAACTGCATCAGGCCAAGCCGATGCCATTGCAGGCCGTCTTCGGAAACGGCAACGGCGACTTCGGGACCGCGCGGCCCGAACGCGACGTACGCCATGACGTAGCGATCGATCGCCGCAATAAAGGTAACGCGTGGATCTTCGCAGCCGTATCCGTCGTCCCGGTCGCGCAGCTCGTACGGCGCTTCGGGCTCGAGTGCGAATCCATCGAACTCCAGCTCCATCGAGCCGTCGGGACGCTCGCGGCCACGAAACGAACCGATGCGCGACACATTACCGGGCGCAACCATGCGCGGGTAGAGCTGCAGCGTTCCATCCCGCAAGCGTGCACAGGCGGGATTGAGCATTCCCAGTTGCCCGAGCGTCGGGCCGGGTTTAAGGATGATACCGAGCCGCGTGAACTTCAAGGAGCGCTCTCGTTTACAGCAGCCCGGTCTCCCGCCCGACGCGCTCGAACGCCGCAAGCGCACGATCCATTTCGTCCTGCGTTAGCGCCGCGCTGATCTGCACGCGAATGCGGGCCGTGCCTTCCGGCACCACCGGGTAACCGAAACCGGTCACGAAGACGCCGGTTTTCAGGAGCTTGTCGCTGACTGCGATCGCGCGCGCGGTTTCGCCGACGATGATCGGAACGATCGCGCTCTCGCTTTCGAGCGGCTTGTAACCGATCCGCTTCAGACCCTCGCGAAAATACTCGGTCTTCGCGCGCAAGTCGCGCACGAGTTCGGGATGCGCGTCGAGATACTCGATCGCTGCGAGCGAGCTGCACGCAACCGTTGCGGGCAAGGCGTTCGAGAAGAGCTGGGGGCGGGAGCGTTGGATCAACGTATCCACGAGCGCATGGCTGCCGGCAACGAATCCGCCGGCCGCGCCCCCGAGCGCTTTCCCCAGCGTTCCCGTTATCACGTCAACCTGACCCGTCAAACCGTAATGCTCGATCGTGCCGCGACCGGTCGCGCCCATGACGCCGGTACCGTGCGAATCGTCGACGACGACTATTGCGTCGTACCGCCGTGCGAGCTCCACGATGTCCGGCAGCCTTGCAAGATCGCCCTCCATCGAGAAGACGCCGTCGGTAACGATCACGATCGGAAAGCAGCCGCCGACGCTCTCGAGCTTCTCCTTCAGCTGCGCCATGTCGCTGTGTTTGAAACGCTCGCGCCGTGCCTTCGATGCCAAACGAACGCCGTCGATGATCGAGGCGTGATTGAGCTCGTCGGAGATAATCGCCGAACCTTCATCGCAGATCGTCGCGAAGAGTCCGGTGTTTGCATTCCAACACGCGACATATGAAAGCGCCGCCTCGGTGCCTAAAAACGAAGCGATGCGATCTTCGAGCACGCGATGGATGTCGAAGGTTCCGCAGATGAAGCGGACGGACGCGGTTCCGGCACCGTATTTATCGAGCCCGCGCTTGCCGGCTTCGACGACCTCCGGATTATCAGCGAGACCCAAATAGTTGTTGCTCGAGAGGACGATGACGTCCCCGGCTTCTTCCATATGCACTTCCGGCGCCATCGGCGTCGTCAGATGACGCAGGTGCTTGTAGGTTCCGGCCTTTTTGAGCGCGTCGAGGTCGGTCTGCAGCTTCGCTTCGAACGCTTGATTCATGGCTTGGCGATATCTCCTTTGAAGTCGAGCACGATCTTGACCGCTTCTCCTTTTTCCATGAGCGCAAAGGCTTCGTCGAACGCCGTGTACGGCAGCACGTGCGTGATCACCGTGCGGGGATCGACGCGTCCGCTCTTTACGAGCGCCTCCGCTTGATACCACGTCTCGAACATCCGGCGCCCATTGATGCCGAGTACCGTGATACCTTTAAAGATGATACGGTCGGCCAAATCCAAGGTTACCGGCCGCGAGGGCAACCCCAGCAGCGCCGCCGTCGCGCCATTGCGAAGCACGCGTAAGCCGAGATCGATTGCAGCTGCGTTTCCCGACATCTCGAGCAAGACGTCCGCGCCGTTGCCGGCGGTTCGCCGCCGAATCTCATCCGCGATCCCGGGATCGCTCGAAAGAAACCCGGCGTCCGCGCCGAGCGTGCGTGCCAACTCCAAGCGTGCCGGATTGACGTCGATGGCGTAAATCGAAGTCGCACCAGCCGCGCGCGCGACGGCAACGGCGAGAAGGCCGATGGAACCGACGCCGCTCACCACGACGCTCTTCACGCTCACGCCGGCCGCCATCACGGTATGAACCGCATTGCCGAGCGGGTCGAAAATCGCAGCGCTGACGTCGGGTATATCGGCATCGAGCCGCCAGACGTTATTTTCCGGAATTGCAACGTATTGCGCGAAGGCGCCGTCGCGGTCGACCCCGATGATCTCCACATGTTCGCAAATGTGGGCTTGACCGGTCCGGCAGAGCAGACACGTCAGGTCCGCAATGTGACCTTCGGCCGAAACTCGCTCGCCGGCGCGAATGGAGCGCACCTCGGATCCGATCGCGGCTACGGTCCCCATAAACTCGTGTCCCACGACGATCGGCGGTTTGATGCGTTGCTGCGCCCAGCCGTCCCACGCGTAGATATGATGATCGGTCCCGCAGAGTCCCGCCTTTTCGACCGCGATGAGGACGTCACCGGGCCCGACGGCCGGCACCGGAACGTCGGTCAACAGAAAACCCGGCGCGGGTTTCGGCTTTACGAGCGCCTTCATCGTCGCAGACATGAGGGCGCGGTAATTTCACGCAGCTCTCGCGAAAACCCGCTCTCCGGGTCTTTTACCTGCCGGATGGAAGGTGAATGCAATGCCGCGTTGGCTCATTCCAGCTGCGTATTTTTTTGTAAGCCTCGTCGGAGCAGAGCTCATTCCGCGGCTCGAGTTCGCGCTCATGCCGGCGTGGGGAAACGAGATTTCCGTGTCGACGGCACAGGCACTGCTCGGTGCGGCCAGTTCCGGAATGATGGCGTTCACGGCCATCGTTTTTTCGATCGGGTTCCTCTTCATCCAATATACTGCGACGGCGTTCTCCAAGCGTTTCATGGTGATGGCCGCACAGGGATCGCTGATGTTTCACGCGTTCGGACTCTTCGTCTCAACCTTTACGTTCGCGCTTGCGACGCTTGCATTCGTAAATCGTCAAGGCTCGAACTGGGTGCCGTTCGGCTCAATCCTTATCGTGGGCGTGCTCCTCGTACTCAGCGTCATCGTCATGGCTCTGCTGATGAATCAAGTCGCATCGCTGCGAATAACACGCGTGCTTTCGTTCATCGGCGATCGCGGTCGTGCCGCGATCGAAGGCATGCCGGATAACGCCTCCGATAGAACCCCGGCGCAAATCGCTCTGGACGACACGCTGCAGACTATCGTCTACTCGGGAAACCTCATGGTTCTGGCCGCAATCGACCGAGCCGCCTTGGTGCTGCTGGCGTGTAAATCCGGCACGACGATTCGATTGGAGTACGCCATCGGCGATACCGTTTACCCGGACAGCGCGCTCGCGCGCGTCCACGGCACCGGTGCAAGAATCGACGAACCCGAACTGCTTCGGGCAATCCGGCTCGCACCCGAGAACCTTTTCGCAGGAGACGTTCGCTTTGCGCTGCGTCTCTTAGTCGACACCGCGATCATGGCACTCTCGCCCGCAGTCAACGATCCCACGACCGCCGTCGAAGCGCTCGATGAGATCCTCGATCTCATGCTGCGCCTCGGGCGGCGCCGGCTGGACAGCGGATGCGTTTTCGACGAGTCCGGCGCATTACGCCTGATCTATCCGGCGCCGACGTGGAACGATTATCTTACGCTTGCGTTTGACGAAATTCGAAGCTACGGCGGCGAATCGGTCCAGGTCGTACGCCGGATGCGCGCCGCGCTCGTACGCCTTGCCGGTGCACTGCGCGACGAAAGCCGCCGCGAGGCCGTCGTCGCCTATCACAATCGCCTGGACGCTGCCATAAAACGTCTTGGACTCGATGAAGCAGGCACGGCGACGGCGCTCGGAATTGACCCACAGGGTCTCGGGCTGACGCGCGTTTGATCGTTACTTCAAGATATTGATCGTTCTTGCGGCAACGATCGCGATTGTGATCAGCGATATGCTGCTTTGAACGATCATCAGCAACTTGGCGCGTCCGGTCATCGGCATTGCTTCGGTGGGACTGAACGCCGTCGACGTCGTGAAGCCAAGGAAGAGATAGTCGACGATTTCCGGGCCCCACCCAGGCGCAACGTGCTCCTCGTCCTCCATGGCCGGAAACACAAAATCGGGGTACTTCGCCTTGCCGCTGAGCCGTGCGTCCGGCCCGCCGCTGTCGATGAGCCAGTAGAGCAACGTGAAAATGAGGAAATTCCCTGACCAGATGCCGATGGACGTGTAAAACAGCGGTACCGGTTCGAGCGTACCGGGATTTTCAACTAAATTGTACGCCGCAACCAACAGATTGAAGGCATTAAAAGCTAGAGCGGCGCCGACAGCCGCGAACTCCGATATCCGTTCGACGCGGCGCAAGACTGGCGTATCCCTTAAAACCGCAGCAACGAGCATCGGGGCAATCATGCAGAATGCCGAAAAATATGCCACCCAATGGGGCAGGATTGCGTAACGCCGCGGTAAGAGCGCAATTAACGCGACGATTGCGAAGACAATGAGGATTGCTTGAAAGCGCGACGCGCTACGCTGGCTTAGCGGCATCGCGCCACTGCTACGGCGACTGTTGCGGCGCGGCGTTCATCATCTGCTGCACGCGCTGCATGGACGCCAAGTTCACTCGGATGAGGCCTCGCTGCGGTCGATCCAAATCGAGAATTAGACCGAAGACCAGGGCAATCATCGCAGCAAAAACTGCTTTAAAAACGACTGCATGCCGCCGTTCCTTTCCGTAGCCGTACCCCATCATTCCCGCGGCGATGAGCGCAATCAGCAACAGCCAGACGATGACGACGTCGGGGATATGGTTGGTGAGAACCGTCCGTTCTTCGATGCTGAGGTTGATCGTATCGTTCACGGCCGCTACGAAAAGCGGAACCATGGTCGAATGCGGATCTTTACCAGCAGCGCGGATCGCGGCAGACCACATCTTTCGCTGAAGAGCTTCGGAGTCGCGATCGGCTTCGGCGCGCCGTTCCGGTGCGGCGTCCGCTCGCGCAAAATCAAGCCGCTCTTCGACATAGGCGCGCAGGTCGCTGCGAACGATGGCAGCGGTCTTTGCATCGAGCAGCTGCGTCCGGAGGAACGTCGTCGCGATCGCGTTCGCTTCACGCAAAAAGGTACCGCGCCGTGCATCGTAACGCCCGAGCGCCATGGAGAATGAGAACCCGACGAGCAGCGCGAGGAGCGAAAAGGCCGAGGCTTCCAATAACCACGACGGGTCTTTGCCTTCCGGCACCGAGCCCGTGCGGTGCCCGAGTTGAAAGCCGGCCTCGCTCAACGCAAAGATTGCGATGAACGAGGCCAGCATGATGACCCAAGTCGGAATCGGGTCGAGGAAATTGGTGATCGCTACAGCCTAGAGCGCGCGCTGTCCGACAACCCGGCCAGCCGGGTCTCCGGTACCCGTCGTGTTCCTCCACCATACGCCGTTGAAGCTGTTGTTGTCGCCATTGAACCAGAACGAGAAAATGCCCGCGGTTCCGCCCATGTTGAAAGTCGCTCGCACCTTGCGCGGATCTGAAGGCGTCACTTTTCCATTGAGCGTCACGCCGCCCGAGAGGCAAACGACGGAGGGACCGGACTGTTTGCAGACCATCTTGCC
>JAFAOZ010000081.1 GCA_019247395.1 Vulcanimicrobiota bacterium
GCAGGTATTCAAAGTCAGCCGCGTCGGCACGATCGTCGGATGCTACGTTACCAGCGGCAAGATCACGCGCAACGCAAAGGTGCGCGTCGTTCGAGACGCTGCCGTCGTATTCGACGGAGAGATCGAGAGCTTGCGCCGCTTCAAAGATGACGTCCGCGAAGTCGCCGAAGGCTTCGAATGCGGCATCCAAGTTGCGAAGTTCCAAGATCTCAAAGAGGGCGACGTCATCGAAGCCTACGTGCGGGAACAGGTCGCTGCGGAACTGGTGCGGGCATGAAGGCGCAACGTATCGCCAAGATCGATCACGAGATTCAGCGCGTGCTCGGCACGCTCGTCTCGCAGGAGCTGCAAGATCCACGCCTCGCGTTCGTGACGGTGACGCGTGCCGAGGTGAGCGACGATCTGCGTTACTGCAAGGTCTTCGTCTCCGTGATCGGCGACCGGCACGCGGCTCGCCAGTCGCTCGACGCGCTCAAGCACGCCGGCCGTTTCCTGCGTGGCGAGCTCGGGCGTAAGATCGACTTACGCCACACGCCCGAGCTGATCTTCGTCGAAGACCGCTCCGCCGAACGCGCGATTGCGCTTGCGAAGACGCTGCGCGAAGCCGCGGCCAACTCGCCGCACGAGAACGGCGAGTGATCGAGAGCACTCCCGCAATCGCATCGGCTGCCCAAGTCGTTGCGGAGTTGCGCCGTCGCAGCGCCTTCGTGATGGTCAGTCACGTCAAGCCCGACGGCGACACGCTGGGCGCCGGGCTTGCGTTGGGCTTGGCACTCAAACGACTCGGGAAGCGGGTCGCATATTTTCAGCAGGATGCCGTGCCGCGAAATCTTCGATTTCTTCCGGACTCCGAGCTCGTCGGCCGCGAGCTGCCCGCCGATCTGCCGCCCGACACGCTCTACGTCTTTTTCGATATGAGCGACTGGCGCCGTGCGGGCGAATATTTACCGGCCGTCGCCCGCGAGAACATGCTCGACATCGACCATCATCTCGGGAACTCGCTCTTCGGCAAATTGAACTTCGTGCTCGAGCACGAATGTTCGACCGGGACGGTGGTGATGCACTTGCTGCGCGAGCTCGGCGTACCGATCGATGCGCCGATCGCGACCTGCATTCTTGCGACGATCATGACCGATACGGGCGGATTCATGCATTCGAATACGACGCCGGAGGCGCTCGATCTCTCCGCCGAGTTAATGCGCCAAGGGGCCGACAAGGAAGAGATTACGGAGCAAATTTTTCTGCGCAAGCGCGTGGCGGCGACGAAACTGCTCGGCCGCATCATCGAGGCGATGAAGTTCGAGCACGGCGGACGGTACTGTTACTCCTACGTGGACGATGCGATGCTGGAGGCGACGGGCGCGGACGGCGAAGACACCGAGGATGTCGTCAATACGCTCCTCGGGCAGGACGGCGTCGACGTCGCGGCGCTTTTCAAAGCGATTGAAGGCGAAATCCGCGTCAGTCTTCGATCCGGCGGATGCATCAACGTGCAAGCCGCCGCACAGCGACTCGGCGGCGGCGGACACTTTCGCGCATCCGGATTGACCTATCACGGTACGTTGCAGGAAGCTATTCCGGCCGTCGAAGCGGCGCTCGTGGCAGAGGGTTTGTAATCGCCACGTGTCATCCTGAGCTTGTCGAAGGATGATAGGGTTCGTCAATCTCTTTAAGGCGGCCGGACCGAGCTCCGCGCAAGCGGTTTCGCGCCTGCGCCGCATCTACGGATTCTACGCCGGCGATCGCCGGCTGAGTGCCGGACATCTCGGCACGCTCGACCCGCAAGCCGCCGGCGTCCTTCCCGTTGCGATCGGGAAAGCAACGCGGCTCATTCCGTTGCTGGCAGATCAGCGGAAGAGTTACGCGTGCACGCTGGTCGTAGGCCGGTCGACCACGACGCAGGACGCACTGGGCGAAACGGTTGAGGCACGGCCCGTTCCGTCGGACTGGGCCGCGCGACTAGAAAAAACTCTGCCGTCGTTTCTCGGCCGTATCGCACAAACGCCGCCGATGTTCTCGGCGGCGCACCATCAGGGCAAGCGATTATACGAACTTGCTCGTGAAGGCAAAACCGTCGAGCGCAAGGCGAGAACCATTACGATCTACGGCGCGACCCTGCTAGGCGTCGAGCCGTCCGCTTCGACGGGCTTGGGGCAAGCCGTTGCCCGTCTGCGAATCGCGTGCAGTGAAGGCACGTACGTGCGGACACTCTGTCATGACCTCGGTGCCGCGATCGGAGTGCCCGCGCATATGGGCGCGCTCGTACGCGAAGCATCCGGTCCGTTCGTTCTCTACGAAGCGCGCACGCTCGACGAAATTGCTCGCGAACCGTCGGAGGCCCTCATCGCGCCCGAACACATCATTCCATTTCCGACGATCGTGCTCGATTTACGCGGGTCGGCGGATTTTCGCGCCGGCCGCGTCGTGCCGCTTCCCGAAGGCGCAACCGGCCGTCACGTTTTCGTCCGCGATGAATCGCGCACGCTCGTCGGGGTCGGCGAGGCCTTAGGAGCGCTTCTCGCGCCGCGCAAGGTTTTCGTGTGAACGTGCATCACGAGCTGACGCGCGAAAGCACGCGTCCGTTGGTGCTCGCGATCGGTTTTTTTGACGGCTTCCATCGCGGGCACCGCGAGCTCGCACGCCGCGCGCTGCGTCTTCGCAGACCCGGCTGGCGCTGCGGACTCTTGACGTTTGAGAATCATCCGGCAACCCATCTGCGCCCGGGATCGGAGCCCGATCTCTTGTGCACGCCGCAGGAGCGGCTCGAGCTCTTCGGCCGCGCCGGATTCGAAGAGTGTTTTTTCGTGCCGTTCGACGAGCGTATTGCGACGCTCTCGCCCGACGAATTCTTGCAGCTGCTGCTCGAGCATTTGCACGTTGCGGCCGTCGTCGTCGGCACGACCTTTCGTTTCGGTCATAAACGCACGGGCGACGTCGCGGTCATGACGGAGTTCCTCGAGCGGCACGGGGCTAGCGCCGTTGCGGTATCGCCGGTCTGTGACGGCGGCGAGCGGATCTCGAGCACCCGCATTCGCACGCTTGTGCGCGACGGCGAGCTCGTACGGGCAGACGAGCTTCTCGGCGGTACCGGCTACGAGCTGCGCGGACCGGTGGAGGTGGGTGCGGGCCGGGGCCACGCCCTGGGGTTTCCGACGGCGAACCTTCGCGTGCCCGGCAAACTGCTTCCTAAAGACGGCGTCTATGCCGCAACTGCGCGTTACGATGGGCGGGATTACGCCGCTCTGGTTTCAATCGGAAGCAATCCACAGTTCGGCGGCGGCGAGCGGACCGTTGAGGCCTGGCTGCGCGATTTTCAGCTGACGATCTACGGGCGGGAACTGGCCCTGCGCGACTTCCGGTACCTGCGCGAACAGCGGCTTTTTGCCGGAGTGGGCGAACTCGTCAAGCAGATGCAGTGTGACCTGCAAGCGATCGGCTATCCGAGTTATGGATAGGGCCGCAGCCCTAGCCGTCGCTCTCGCATGCTCGCTTGCCGCCTGCGCGAGAGACGGATCCGACTCGGGATCGACGACCGCGGTCGCGCAGGTAGGTCATCCGGCGCCCGCCTGGACGGAGCCGAGTATTCCCGGGCCGACGCTTTCACTCGCCGCCCTGCGCGGCAAGCCCGTCTACCTGAACTTTTTTGCAACGTGGTGTCCGCCGTGCGCGCAAGAAGCACCGGCAATCGACGCCCTCTCCCGTAGTTTCTCGCCAGCGGGCTTGCGCGTGGTCGGCGTTGACGTTTTGGAAAACGCGCGCAAAGCGGCGCTCTTTCGAACGCAGCATCATTTGACTTATCCGGTCGTCGTCGACACGGGCGCGCTTCGCTCGCAATACGAGATCAACGGCCTGCCGGTTCACGTCTTCATCGACCGTAACGGCGTCGTGCGCAAGATCGCCGTTGGCGAACTTTCACCGGCGGCGATGCGCGAGAACGTCGAGCGCATCGTGCGATAGCAATGTTTGCGAAAAACTCGGAGCGGCGTTGGGCATTGGCATTGGGAGCTGCCATACTCGCGGGTTGCGCCGGCAGCGGCGGCCAAGGCAACCTGCTTTTTCCACCTGGAAGCGGTACCGCAAGCGCTATCACCGGCGTCGGAAATACCGTCGTAAAGATTTACGTGCCCGCCGGCAGTCAAGTGAGCACGCCGAATCCCCGATTGCCTTTTAATCCGTCACCGCCCAATGGAATGGCGCCGCCTGCGAACGGCACGTCACCTATGCAGGGCCTTGCGACGCCGCCGGTCACAACGCCCCCGCCCGTAACAACCGGCCCGGCTGCACCCGGCTCGCAACTCTTAGCGATCAACGTGAATGGTCCGACCGCCATCAATCAGACGGTTCCCGTCGGACCGAACTCGAGCGGCTGCGCCCAGGCGCCGGGCGGGTCCACCTGCCAGCTCGCGCTCTCGCTCCCCGCCGGGACCTACACCGGAACGATCGGCAACGCGGCGATTGCCTTCACCGTGGTCGCCGCCTCGAGCAACGTGCTCAACTTAACGCTCGGCGGCGTTCCCGCGCAGGCGGTGATCGTGCCCGCTTCGACCGCGAGCGCGCAGAACGGACAAGGGGGAATCGATCTGTACGGGGCGGGGAAACACGCGGTGCTCGTCGAGCTCCTGGACGCGAATCAGAACGTTATGGTCGGCGGCAACGGCGCAACGTTCACCTTAAACCAAGCCGGCGGATCGCTCCAGCTCAACGTCGCGCAAGCGACGGCGTCGGCGCCGAACTTTTTTTACGTTACCGCTGCCGGCGCGTCGAACGGAAGCTCGGCATTGCTGCATGCGAGCGTGAATTACGCCGGCCCCGGAAATCCGTGCGCTCAGGCCGCCGCGGTCTGTACCGGAACGACGCGCGTCGACGTACGGCAAATCTTGGCGGTCGCCAACTCGGGCGCAAATACGGTAACGCTCTATGTGGCGGGGCAAATCGCCCCGCTCATGACGATCCAAAGCGGTGTGGTCAGTCCGCAGGCACTGGCGTTCGACACCGTCGGCGACCTCTTCGTCGCCAATCAGTCCGGCAGCGTGACGGAATACGCGCCGCCGTACAATCAAACGCCCGTCTCCATCACGAACGGCGTCAACCATCCCCAGTCGCTTGCAGTGGACGCGCGCGGCGATCTCTTCGTGGCAAACGGCAACGGCAGCAATACGGTGACGGTCTACTCGCCCCCGTATAGCGGACCGCCGGCGGCGACGATCGCTTCGAACGTCGACGATCCGGTAAGCCTCGCGCTCGATGGAGCGGCCGACCTCTTCGTCGTCAACGCTTCGGCGAATACCGTCAGCGAATATGCACCGCCGTATGCTACCGCGTCGGCGGTGGTCACTAAGGGACTCAACACACCGAGCTCGGCCGCATTGGACCTTCACGGGAATCTCTTCGTCGCAAATCTCAATTCGACACCGAACGCGGTAGTCGAATACGTTCCGCCATTTTCGAGCGCGAGCGTGCCCGTCGCGACGATCACGAACGGCGTGAACGAGCAGGGCGCGATCGCAATGCTGTCGTCGAATCTCTTCGTGCCGAATCAAGGCGCCAACACCGTCACCGAGTATACGGCGCCATACACCAATCCGCCGACCACGATCTCCGGCGGACTAAGCCAGCCGCTGGCACTCGCGATCGACTCGGGCGGGAATCTGTACGTTGCGAATTACGGCAACAACACCGTGACGCAATACGCGGCACCGTATGGCCCGGGTACCTGGAATACGATCTCGAACGGCGTCAACGCTCCAATGGCCTTGACGCTTTCGCCCGCGACCGGCAACGCGCCGACGCTTTTGCCTTAGGCGGCGCGAACCTGGAGCGCATCGCCCTCCAGCGTTACTTCTGCTCCGCCGCCGTCGCGAAGATCGCCGCGAAGCAGTGCCGCCGATAACGGCGTCGAGACGTAATGCGAGACCGTGCGTTGGACGTAACGCGCGCCGCTTCCGGCAGCCATTGAAACGCGTGCGAGATAGAGCTTTGCATCGTCGGATAGGTTCAGCGAGACGTTGCGCGCGCCGAGGCGCTCGGCGAGCGCGTCCACGTGAATGGTCACGATCGCTTCGATTTGTTCCAGGCCAAGTTCGCTAAAGGGTACGACGTCGTCGATTCGGTCGAGCAGCTCTAAGCGCAGTGCGATACCAAGCTCGTCTGCAGCCAAGTTCGTCGTGAGGATGATGAGGGCGTGGCGGAAGTCGATGGTGCGTCCCTTTGAATCGGTGACCCGTCCGTCGTCGAGGATTTGCAGCAGAATTGAAGCGACGTCGGGGTGCGCCTTCTCGACCTCATCAAAGAGCACGACGCAATACGGTCGCCGCCGCACCGGCTCGGTCAGCTGTCCCGGCTGGTCGTGGCCGGCATATCCCGGCGGAGCGCCCAGCAACCGCGAAACCGTGTGCGGCTCGGTGAACTCCGAGAGATCGACGCGCACCAGCGCGGCTTCGCTGCCGAAGAGCACCTCGGCGAGTGTTTTCGCGAGCTCGGTCTTTCCGACACCGCTCGGCCCACGGAACAGGAAGGTTCCCAGCGGTTTGCGCGGATCGTGCAGACCGGTGCGCGCCCGGCGAATTGCCTCGGAAACGGCGGAGATCGCGCGGTCTTGACCGATGACGCGTTTGCCCAAAAGTCGTTCGAGGTCGAGCAGCCGTCCCGCTTGGGATTCGGTGAGCGAGGATTGCGGAATACCGGTCCAACGCGTGACTACGGCAGCGACGTCGTCGCTCGTCACCCGCGGATACTCGACGGAGCCTTTGTTGGCGAGCGCTACGGAGGCCGCGGCTTCATCCATCAGATCAATCGCCTTATCGGGAAGAAAGCGATCCGCTATAAATCGCGCGGAGAGCTGCGCGGCCGTCTCGATCACCGCTTCGTCGATCGTGACGTGGTGATGGCGCGCGTAACGCTCGCGCAATCCGCGCAGAATTGCGACCGTTTCGTCAATACTCGGCTCTTCGACCATGACGGGCTGAAAGCGGCGCTCGAGCGCCGCATCGGATTCGACGTGCTTTCGATACTCGTCGAACGTGGTAGCGCCGATGCACTGCAGGTCGCCGCGCGCGAGCTCGGGCTTGATCATCGCGCTGAGGTCGAGCGGTGCGCCTTCCGCGGAGCCGGCGCCGACGAGTGTGTGCAGCTCGTCGATAAAGAGCACGACGTCGCGCGCGCTGCGTTTAACCTCGTCGAGAATGCGCTTGACGCGCCCTTCGAATTCACCGCGATACTTCGTGCCGGCGACGAGCGGACCGAGCGATAATGCGAGAAGACGCTTACCACGCAGCGCAGCCGGCGCGTCGCCGGAGACGATGCGCTGCGCGAGCCCTTCGACGATCGCGGTCTTACCGACGCCGGGCTCCCCGACGAGACACGGGTTGTTCTTGCTGCGCCGCGCCAGAATTGAGATGAGGCGGTCGATCTCCTTATCACGCCCGATCACCGGATCGAGTTTTCCGTCGCGCGCAAGCTGCGTGAGATCCCGCGAATAGGCTGAGAGCGTCGGCGTACCGCCGCGGAATCGTTTGCCAAGCTCGTCGAGCGGTGAAACCTTTCCTTCGCCTTGCATCTTTTCAGCGAGGATCGCGCTTCCGGCGATCACGCCGGCGGCGGCGAGTGCCGCGCCGATGAGCGGCAGGGCCGTCGCGGCGGTACGTTTCTGCGCACAACGCGAGCAGAGGTGCCTGCCGGCAAAGGAGATCGTGGCCGAGAGCCGGCCGCAAGCTTCGCAGGTTCGGTTCATCTCTCTGCTCTACCAGCCCGAAGCCTTCGGGGTTTCGGGGGCTCACGGCCCGGCAAGAAAGACGACCGTGACGAAGACTGTGACGTTGACGTTCGATTGGTCGAACTCAGTCGGAGCGTTCGCCGCGGCGACGCGCATCATAGGGGCCGGCGCGGCGCCCCCTGCGCCGAGTTCGATGCTCTTGATGGACGAGATCTGCAGCCCCGCCGCTGCCGCGACCGCCTGCGCGTTGGCACGAGCTTCGGCGACCGCCTTTTGCGTTGCCTCGCCGCGCGCCGATGCGGGATTCGACAGCCCAAAAGTGACGCCGTTGATCGCCGTTGCACCTGCGGCAATGCATGCGTCGCTCACGCGGCCCGCCGAACCGATCTTGCGAACCTTGACCGAAAAGTTGCGCGACACCGTGTAGCCGTAGCGCTCGCCGGTCGGGTTTGGCGGCATGACCTGCGGCCGCGGATTGTAGTTGACGTTGTAGTAAGAGAGCGTGATGTCGCTGCGGGAGACGCCTTCGCCCGCGAGCGCCGCGACGATTCGCTCGTAGCGCGCATTATTTTGCGCAATGGCGTCGTTTGCGTTCTCGGCGTTCGTTTCGACCGCCGCGCTAATCGTCGCCATGTCGGGCGGCAGCGAAACGCTGCCGCTTCCCGACGCCGTAATTTCAGTTCCGGCAGCCTGCGCGGCGACCGGTTGCGCGCCAAAGACGCCAAGTGTGAGCAGCAGGCAAAAGAAAGTACGCTTCATAATGGGTAAGCTCCAACGTAGCAAGGTTTCGTCCCTTTGCCGTCGTTGAAGGAGGTATGCGTTCGTGGGGATTCTCAGCTGGATTATTTTTGGGCTGATCGTCGGCCTTATCGCCCGCTGGGTCGTTCCGGGCGCGGCGCCGGGCGGCTGCATCGCGGACGTGATCGTCGGCGTCGTCGGAGCGCTGATCGGCGGTTGGCTGTACGGGCTCTTTGGCCATGTGGGCGTAACCGGTTTCAATCTTCCGAGTTTAGTCTGCGCCTTTATCGGCGCGGTCGTTTTACTCTGGATATTGCGGGCGATCAGCGGCCGAACGGCCGTCTGAAGGGCGCCCACGCCTATCGAGGGAAGCTGAAATTTTATGGCCTACGTTATCACCGAGCCGTGCATCGGAACCAAAGACAAATCGTGTGTGGACGTTTGTCCGGTCGACTGCATCCACGGCAAGGATGAAGACGAGATGCTCTACATCGATCCCGAAGTCTGCATCGACTGCGGCGCGTGCGTCTCGGCCTGTCCCGTCGAAGCGATCTTCGCCGATTCCGACGTTCCCGAGAAGTGGCAGAATTATACGGAAATCAACGCGGAATATTTTAAGAAATGATCGCCGCGATCTCCAGCCACGCCTTCGACTCGTTCTTCGCGTGGGCGCCCTGGGTGGTCGGTGCGGTTATTTATTTTGCGTTCTGGCTTGCGAAGCGCCACGAAAAAGCCGAGGTTGCAACTGCAAGTGCGACGGCGACCTACGCATGCGCTAGCTGCGGCCGGCGCGGAACGCTCGCGCAAATGGTCGAGCAGCACCACGGCGGCGCGATTGGTTATCAATGCCCACAATGCGCCACAGCGCAAGCTACGGCACACTAAAACTTCAGAAGCTTAGATTTGGATTCGGCTCTAGAAGACGAGGGCCGAAGTTTACAATGGTAAATGAGGCCCGAGTCGACAACGAGCCGGGCCGAATCTAAGCTTCTTGGCCGTAATCTCGCATGACTTCGTGCATATGCGAGGCCATCGAGAGCGCTTCGTCCCATTTGCGCTGCCACATATTACGCCCAAAGATTAGGCCCACGCATCCGGCGGCCATCGCGACGTGCGCTTTGTGGATCGTCGCTTCGTCGCCCATCTTGCTGCCGCCCGAAACGAGCACGAGGCTGCGTCCGGCAGACTTGACGACCTTGCGCAAACCCTCGAGGTCGTCGAACTCCAATGTGTTGTAAGGCTTGGGCAGCTTCGCAGCGTCGTCGGCTTTCCAAACCGGTTCGTTGAGCTTGATGACGTCGGCGCCCAGCTCGCATGCCACGCGCGCGGCGTAGTCGACGGCGTAGAGTGAATCGATGCCGCCTTTTGCTTTCACGGCCGATCCGCGCGGATACGCCCAGATCACGAGCGGCATTCCATAGCGTTCGCAATCGCGGCGCACGTCGTTGCATTGTGCAATGTCGACGTCCTGTGACGGGCTTCCGACGTACAGGGTATAGCCAACTGCATCCGCGCCCAGACGCACCGCATCTTCGACCGACGACGTCAGCGGGCTGAACGCGTCGTCGTCCGATGGAATATTCGTCTTTCCGTTGACTTTGAGCAGCAACGGTACGCGGCCGCAATAGTGCTTCTGATATTTTTCAGCCAGTCCGACGTGCAGCGCGATGCCGGAAAAGTTGCCCTCGACCGCCAGCCGGTAGATCCAATCGGTGTCTACCGAATCGGGATTATCGAAGAAATCCACGGGGCCGTGTTCGAGACCCTGATCGATCGGCAACATCATGAGCGTTCCATTTGCCGGACCGTGCTCGTACATCAAGCGGTGCAGACGCGTCCGCTTGCCGATTGAGGGGTTCATTGCGTCAAAGGTCGGCCGCGCGACGCGGGGAGTGACGGCTGCTGTCATAATAGCAGCGGCTTCGCCGGGCCGCGAAGGTTATCCTCAAGCAACGCACAAAGGCCCCGCTCGTGATTGCGCGCATCGGCTTTATCGGTCTCGGCGCCATGGGCGAGCCGATGGCTGCGGCGTTGCGCCGAGCGGGTTACGAGGTTGCTGCGAGCGTGCATCACCGGCGCGATGCACTCGACCGGTTGCGCGAGGCCGGCGTCACCGAAGCGGCCGATCCGGCGCAGCTCGGCGGCGAAAGCGATGCAGTCGTGCTCTGCGTGCCGGACGCGCCGCAAGTCGAAGATGCGCTCTTCGGTTCGCGCGGTGTTGCTGCGGGTGCCCGCACTGGCCTGCTCGTCGTGGACATGTCGACGATTTCGCCGCTTGCATCCCGGGAATTCGCGGCGCGTCTTGCCGAGCGCGGTATAGATTTCGTCGACGCGCCGGTGAGCGGGGGGCCTGCCCGTGCCCGCCAAGGAACGCTGACGATCATGGCGGGCGCGACACCGGCGGCGTTCGAGCGGATCGAACCGGTGCTGCGCGCCATGGGCACCCCACACCACGTCGGCTCGGTCGGCATGGGAGAGACCGTCAAGCTGGTCAACCAAATTATCATTGCGAACGTCATGATCGCCAACGCGGAAGGACTCGTTTTTGCAAAGCGTGCCGGTGCGGATTTGGGTGCCGTGCGAGCCGTGCTCGGCTCGGCGACCGCATCGAACTACATTCTCGCCGAGTGGCTGCCGAAAACGTGGCTTGCCGGAAGTTTTGATGGCGGCTTTGCAATGGATCTGCTTCGTAAAGATCTAGCCGCGGCGCTGGACGCCGCGCGCACGATGAGCCATCCGATGCCGGCCACCGGGCTGGCGTATCAGCTCTACACCACTCGCTCTGCTAGAGGGGACGGCGCGCTGGACTACAGCGCGATAGTAAAAGAGTATGAGTACAACGACGGAAGTTAGGCCGCGCGGCGCGCCGGTAAAGACACCGGAGTTCAACAAGAAGATTCTCGTCGTAGACGATGAGTCTGCGATTCTGCAGACCCTCCGGTTCAACTTGGAGCGCAGCGGCTATGCGGTCGTGACGGCGGGAGACGGCCGCAGCGCAATCGCAATGGCCCAGCGCGAGCAGCCCGACCTGATCGTGCTCGACATCATGCTGCCCGTGCTCGACGGTGTCGAAGCCTGCAAAGAGATCCGCAAGTTCAGTCCCGTGCCGATCATTATGCTGACGGCGAAGGATCAGGAGATCGATAAAGTTCTCGCGTTGGAGCTTGGCGCCGACGATTACGTCACCAAACCCTTCGCACTGCACGAGTTCCTGGCACGCGTCAAGGCTCGCCTGCGCCGTCAGACCTCGATTCATTCGGGGCATGAAGAAGCAATCGTGCTCGGCTCGATCGTTTTGGATCCGTCCCGGCAGCAGTTGACGGTGCGCGGAAAAGAGGTCGCACTCGCGCCTAAGGAGTTCGGCTTGTTGCGCGTGCTGATGGAAAATCAGGGCCGGGTGGTGACGCGCCAAACGTTGCTCGACAAAGTCTGGGGATACGATTTCGAGGGCGAGCAGCAGACCGTCAGCGTTCATATCCGGTGGTTGCGTGAAAAGATCGAAGAAGATTCGCGTACACCGCGACATATTCTGACCGTGCGCAGCCGTGGTTATATGTTTAAAGCCTGAGGACGTTTCGGCAACGTGACCCCGCTCGAGTGGGCGCTTCTCGCGTTGATCGCCGGCACGGCCGCCGGTCTGCTTTTAGGCAGGCTTTTCCGCAGCCCCGAAGCGCCCGCTCCGGTACCTGAACCCGCGCCGCTGCGCCCCGTTACGTCGCAGCCGGTCTCGGTCGATGGCGCATTTGCGCGCCTGGTACGCGCGCTCCCCATCGGAGTCGTGCTCGTCGATCGAACGTGCCGCGTCGAGTTCGCCAACCCCGCCGCGGGCACGACCTTCGGGTTCGACGCGGACCGAGCGTTGAACGTTCACGTCATTGAAGCCATTCCAAACATCGAGCTCGAACGGCGCATCGGCGACGCGCTGCGCGGCGAGGCCTCGGTGGCGCCGTTGATGCTGACCGGCGCCTCCGGCCAACGCACCTATCGCGTCGCGATCTATCCGCTCAGCGACGACGACGAGGAGTCGCGTCGCGTCGTGATCTTTTCCGACGATCAGACTGCGCTTCTTAGGCTCGACCGCGCGCGTAAAGAGTTTCTCTCCAATGTATCGCATGAACTGCGAACGCCGCTCTCGTCGATCAAGCTGATGCTCGAAACGGTGCTGGAGGCGCCCGAACAGGAAGCCCGCGATCTCTTCGTCCCGCAAGCGTTGGCGCAAGTGGATCGTCTGACGGCACTCGTGGGACAGCTTTTGGAACAGGCGCGTGCGGAATCCGGCCAGCTCAAGCTCAACGTGCGCGACGTCGATCTGGAGGAGATCGCGCGGCCGATCGTCGCGTCCTTCGACCAGCAAGCGGCAAATAAAGGCATCGAACTCGAACTGACCGCATTGCGTCCGGTCCGCGTCGAAGCCGATCCGGACCGCTTGGCCCAAGTCTTCGTCAATTTGATCGACAACGCGTTGCGGCACACGCCCGGCGGCGGACGGATACGAGTGGAAGTCGACGCGCGGGACAGCGACGCCGTTTTGCGCGTACGCGATACCGGTGAAGGCATCCCATATCGCGATCTGCCGCACATCTTCGAACGGTTTTACGTCGTCGACCGTTCGCGGAAGCGCGGCAGCAGCGGTGCCGGTCTCGGGCTCGCCATCGTCAAAGGCATCATCGATGCACACGGCGGCGCAATCTCGGCGGAATCGATGCTTGGCCGCGGGACGGCCTTTACGATTCGGCTTCCGATCATGCGTATCAAACGCGATGCCGCCTCTTAACGTTCTTAACGCCGACGGGCATCGTAAGAAAGTGCGCCGAAGGACCGTCGCGCGATGTTTGCAAGCGTGACGGAGCCGGCTGCGCTCTCCAACGAGACGAAAATAGACGTCGAAAACTTAGACGTTTATTACGGCGCATTCCGCGCGATCAAGAATGCGTCGCTGCGCGTTCCGGCCAATCGCGTGATGGCTCTGATCGGACCATCCGGTTGCGGAAAATCAACCTTCATTCGAGCGCTCAATCGCATGCACGACCTTACGCCGGGAGCCCGAGTCGACGGCCGCGTCTTGTTGGACGATCAAGACATTTATGCGACCGACATCGACCCGGTAACGATTCGCTACCGCATCGGGATGGTTTTCCAACGGCCGAATCCATTTCCGAAGTCGATCTTCGATAACGTCGTTTATGGGCCGCGCATTCACGGCGAACGGCGCAGCGGCGCGCTCATGGAGACGTGCGAGCGAAGCCTGCGTCAGGCGGCACTTTGGGATGAAGTCAAGGATCGGCTCGACCGGTCGGCGCTCGCGCTTTCCGGCGGCCAGCAGCAGCGCCTCTGCATCGCGCGGTGCCTCGCGGTCGATCCCGAAGTGATATTGATGGACGAGCCCGCATCGGCGCTCGACCCGATCGCCACGAGCAAGATCGAAGATCTGATCGAGGATCTCAAGAAGCAGTATACGGTGGTTATCGTGACCCACTCGATGCAGCAGGCGGCGCGAATTAGCGACAACACCGCGTTCTTTCTGTTGGGCGATCTTGTGGAGGCGGACACGACCGCCACGATCTTCACCAAACCGCGCGACAAGCGCACCGAAGATTACATTACGGGCCGGTTCGGATAGGCGGGCCGGCGGTTGGCGCTAGCAGGGTGGTTAAGCGAGCGTTAAGCCGGCCTTAACGGAGCACCGCTAGACTGGCCCCATACAGCCTCACGAAGTCCCAAAGGAGATCGACCGTGTTCATGGCTTTGCGCTCGCATCGCGCTGGTCGCCGGTAACGATCGCTGCTGCCGTGCCGCGCGCTTAAGCGAGGGGAAGCTTACCTTTTATTGACGCAAATCAATAACAAGGGTTATCCTCAGGCCGACAGAAGGTGACTCGTGTTCTTTTCTTCCAAGAGGAGGCTCCTTTCAAGGTGGGATCGATATCATTTCGCGCGTGTCTCATCGCGGCGGCGATGATTCTTGGCGGCACGCCTTATGCGCTTGCGGGCACGCAGGCCGCGCCGGTCGCGCAGACGACCGCGCCGCCGGTTCCCGATTTCGGCGCGCCGCCATCGGGCGAAATCCCGATTCTGTATAACGACCGGCACGTTTACGCGAATCCGGACGTCCTCAAGAAGGGGCGCGTGCTCGCGGCTCTCGTGCGGGGCGGACAAATTCTCATTCCGCTGCGCGCCATGTTCGAAGCGATGGGCGCAACGGTATCCTTCGACGCGTCCGGCAAAACCGCGACCGTATCGAAGGCCGGCGCAGAAGTGGTCGTTACGGTGGGCAAGCCGGTCGTCGTCATCAACGGCGAATCCCGGCCGCTCGACGTTCCGCCGATCGCCTATCACGGCGACATCCTCGTACCGGTGCGCGTGATCTCCGAAGGCATGGGTGCGTACGT
>JAFAOZ010000331.1 GCA_019247395.1 Vulcanimicrobiota bacterium
CTGGGCGCGCGATGCGTTCCCCCGGGCGTCGCGCGCTACGGCAGCTTTTTAGGTCGGGGCTGCATCTTAATGCCGGGATTCGTGAACATCGGCGCTTATGTAGATGATGGAACGATGGTCGACACATGGGCGACGGTGGGCTCGTGCGCCCAGATCGGCAAGAACGTGCACCTGTCGGGGGGAGTCGGGATCGGCGGCGTGCTGGAACCGCCGCAAGCGACGCCCGTTATCGTCGAAGAGGGCGCCTTCATCGGTTCCCGCTGCATCGTCGTCGAGGGCGTGCGGATCGAACGCGAGGCGGTAGTCGGAGCGGGCGTCGTCTTGACGGCCAGTACGCCGATTCTCGACGTGCGCGGCGATGAAGCGCTGACGCTGAAAGGGCGCGTACCCGCGCGCGCCGTCGTCATTCCGGGCACGCAAAATAAACGCTTCCCCGCGGGCGATTTCGGCACGCCATGCGCGCTCATCGTGGGAACGCGCGACGCCTCGACCGATCTGAAAACCTCGCTGAACGCGGCGCTGCGCGAGCACGAGGTGGCCGTATGAATCCGCGCGTCACTGCGATCTCGCCCTCGCTCATCCGCGAGGTTTCATCAAAGAAGAAGAGCAGCTCGATCGACCTCGGCTTGGGGGAACCGTCGCTGCTGCCGAATCGCGCGCATTTTGAGGAGGCGATGCGGTACGCCACGCAGCACGGCGTCAAGTATACGCCCAACGCCGGTGACCACGCGTTGCGCGCCGCGATCGCGAGGCATTATGGATACCCCGCTATGGAACGTGCCGAAAACGTTTGCGTCACCGTCGGATCGCAAGAGGCAATGTACGTCGCGCTCAAGACGTTGCTCGACCCGTCGCGCGACGAGCTGCTCATCGTGGAACCGGCATTCCCTTCCTATAGAAAGATGGCGGCGCTCGAAGGCATTACGGCGCGCGGTGTGGTGATGCGCGAAGATGCCGACTTCGGCTTCGAGGCAGAGAGCATTGCAGCGGCGGTGGGGCCGCACACCAAAGCCATCGTGATTTGCTCGCCGTGCAATCCGACCGCGCGGGTGCTTTCAACCGGCGAGGGCGAGAAGCTCGCACGCGCTCTCGAACGCCGCGGCGGCGAGCCGGTCTGGCTGATCCACGACGAGATTTACCGCGAGCAGATCTTCACCGGCGATGCGGCGGAGCTCGCCCGTATCTATCCGCACACGATCGTCACGAACTCGCTGAGTAAAAGCAACGCGCTGACCGGCCTGCGTCTGGGGTGGATTCTCGCGCCGCACGACTTCGTGACGCAGGCGATCAAGGTGCACGCCTGGCTCGCTTCCTGCGCCGATACGTTCGCGCAGCGGGTGGCGCTGCATGTTTTTGAAACGCCGGGCGCGCTGCAGGAGCACGCGCCATGGTATCGCGAGCAGCGCGTCGGACTCATCGATGCCTTGGAGCGCACCGGGCTGCGTTACATCGCTCCGGAAGGTACGTTTTACGCGTGCATCCGCTTGTCGAGCGGCGTTCCATCGTACGACGCCGCGCACGAGCTGATCGAGCGGTACGACGTGGTCGCGATTCCGGGCATCGCGTTTGGTGAGGCTATGGAGGGCTGGCTGCGTCTGAGCTGGGTCTCCTCACCCGACCGCATCGCAACCGGCCTCGAACGCATCGCCGAATATTGCTTCAGAAATTCTTCATCATCCGCGGCCACTATTGAACGATGAACGCGCGTCTGTTCGTCGGAGCCCTGACTGTAGCTACATTCTGCGGCTGTGCGCAGAGCAACGCGCCGTTGCCGAACGCTCCCGCTGCGCCGATGCAGCGCGTCGCCAACGACGCTCTTCCGAGCCAACTGCCGCTGGTGAAGCTCTTTAATACGCCGACCGGCGGATCGTGGCCGGACTACATCGTCTCTGGTCCCGACCGCTCGATGTGGTTCTCGGAGTTTTACCTCGACAAGATCGGCAAGGTCCAGATGAACGGCCATATGACCGAGTTCAGCCTGCCCGGCAACACCGACATCGAAGGCATCACGGTCGGTGGGGATCAGAATATTTGGTTCACCGCGCCGGGCGCAAATCAGATCGGCCGCATGACGCCGCAAGGCATCGTGACGACCTTTGCAATTCCGGCCTCCGACCCCAATCCGCGCGGTATTACTCACGGGCCGGACGGGAACGTCTGGTACGTCGAATTTTACGACGGCTACATCGGGCGCGTCACGCCGGACGGAACCATCACGCGCTTCGCGCTCCCCGAGGGACCGAACAGCTCCCCGTGGGCAATCGTCACCGGCCCCGACGGCAACCTGTGGATCACCGAATCGTTGGCCGGCAAAATCGCGCGCTTCGATCCGAATTCGCAAAGCTTCGAACCATCGCTGACCGTTCCGACGCAAAACGCCACGCCGTGGGGCATTATCACCGCGCCGGATAAACGGGTATGGTTCACCGAACGCAACGGCAATAACATCGCGGAAGTCACTCCGAACGGCAAGATCAAAGAGTTTGCGATCGCGCAGCCGGGCAGTTATCCCGAAACGCTCGCACCCGGAAAAGACGGCAATCTGTGGTTCACCGAAATGCAGGCCGCGAAAGTCGGCTCGATCGACCCCAAAACGGGTAAGTTCGGTGCCGTCATTACGTTAGCAAGCGGGAGCATTCCGATTGGCATCGCGCAGGGACCGGACAAGAACGACTGGTTCTGCATCTCGTTCTACAACCAGCCGATGCAGATCGGCGAACTCTTCTTTTAGGCGATCCAGACCGTCTGGATATTCACGAACTCGTGGATGCCAAAGGCTGACAGCTCCCGGCCGTAACCGCTCTTCTTGACCCCGCCGAACGGCAAGCGCGGATCGCTCGCCACCATGCCGTTGATGAAGACTGCGCCGGCTTCGACCCGCGCCGCAAAGTCTTCGGCAGCTGCAACGTCGCGCGTCCACAAGCTGGATCCCAATCCAAACGACGATGCGTTTGCGAGCGTCAACGCGTGGTCGCGGTTCTCCGCGCGCACGACCGCGGCCGCCGGCCCAAAGACTTCCTCATCGAACATCGGCATGCCGGGGAGCACGTCCGCGACGACCGTCGGTTCGTAAAAGTAGCCCGCGCGCTCGACCTCCTTGCCTCCGCAAACGAGTGTGGCGCCCCGTTCGAGCGTCTGTCGCACTTGGGCGTGCACGGTTTCACGCAAATCCTCGCGCGCACAAGGACCGAGCTGCACGCGATCTTCCAATGGATCGCCGACGATCTGCGCGCTCGCGAGCTGCCCGAAGCGGCGCACGAACTCATCGTACACGCCCGCCTCAACGATGAAGCGTTTGGCCGCGATGCAGCTCTCGCCGTTGTTTTGAAAGCGCGCCGTCACCGCCGTCTTCGCCGCCGCCTCGAGATCGGCGTCGGAAAAGACGACGAACGGATCCGAACCGCCCAGCTCCAGCACGCATTTTTTCAGCGCTTCGCCGGCGGCCCGCGCAACGGAGGCGCCGGCCCGTTCGCTGCCGGTCAACGTCACGCCCGCAATGCGCGCATCGCGCACGACATCGTTCATGCCGTCGCCACGCACGACGATTGTGCCGAAGAGGCCGTCGGGCGCGCCGGCCTCGCCGAACACCCGCTCGAGTTCGAGTGCGCAGCGCGTCGTATTCGCCGCATGCTTGAGCACCATCGTGTTGCCGGCCATTAGTGCCGGAGCCGCAGCCCGAACGACCTGCCAATATGGAAAGTTCCACGGCATGATCGCCAAAATCACGCCGAGGGGCCGAAATGCGACGTAGCTGCGCGTCGCCGAAGAGGTTGCCGTTTGCGGCGCGAGCATCGCCGCGCCGTGTTCCGCAAAGTACTCGAGCGCCAAGGCGCACTTTTCGAGCTCCGCTCGCGCTTGC
>JAFAOZ010000042.1 GCA_019247395.1 Vulcanimicrobiota bacterium
CGTATCCATTGAAGACGGACTCGACGAGAGCGACTGGCCGGGATGGGAGAAGCTGACGCAAGCGCTAGGAAAGCGCATTCAACTTGTCGGCGACGATTTATTCGTGACGAATATGGAATTTCTCGCGCGCGGCATCGCTGACGCCGCCGCCAACGCAATTCTGATCAAAGTGAATCAGATCGGGACGCTCACCGAAACGTTGGACTGCATCGCAATGGCGCAAAAAGCCGGCTACGGCGTCGTGATCTCGCACCGTTCGGGCGAAACCGAAGACACCTTCATCGCCGATCTCGCCGTTGCAACCGGTGCCGGGCAGATCAAAACGGGATCGCTCTCGCGCAGCGATCGAACGGCGAAATATAACCGGCTGATGGCGATCGAGGAGCAGCTTGGGAGTGCCGCGCGCTACGCGGGTGGGATCAGAACGGCTTCGCGACCATCAGCCAAATAGTCGGTCGGCTTCAGACTTTTCTTACGTTTACCTTTCATCATGGCGCGGATGAAGCGCTACGCCGTACTCGTTGTTGCCGCCGTCAGCGTCACTGCCTGTGCCGGCCCGCAGTCCGCAGCGCCGGCGGTGCCGCAGCCGGCTCTGCGCCCGTCGTCGGTTGCGGATCGACAGCCCGTACGTTCCTGGATAGATCCCGCCGCCCAAAGCGGCGACCTTCTCTACGTTACCAATTCCAACGGTACGGTGACGGTGTACTCGTATCCGCAAGGCAAACTCGTCGGCACGCTCAGTGGCTTTGTCCAGCCGTACGGCGCCTGTTCCGACAAGAGCGGGAACGTCTACATTACCGATTACTCTTCAACCAAAATCACGGAGTTCGCGCATGGCGCCACCAAGCCGAAGCGGACGATCAAAGACCCCAGTTATAGTCCCCAGGGCTGCGCCGTTAGCCCGTTGAGCGGCGCCCTCGCCGTTGCAAACTACTGCCAACCCGATACTCGCTATCCTGGAAATTTATCCGTCTATCCCAAAGCAAAGGGCTATCCGCACGCCTATACGGTGCAAGATTTTTATTACTATTATTTCACGGCGTACGATAGCAGCGGCAACGCCTACGTCAACGGCCAGTTTAGCGTCTACGGACAGAACTATGAGTTCGCGGTTCTCCCCAAAAAGGGTCAGTTGAGGCAGATTATTCTGCCCGTCACGCTGGGTTTTCCGGGTGGAATCGCGTGGGACGGCCAGTACGTCGTGCTCGGCGATCAGTCGTCCGATAAGATCTACCAGTTCACGATCGCCAACCAACAGGCGACGTTGGCGAACACGATTACGCTCGACGGCGTGGCCTACAACGGTCAGTTCGCCATCGACGGCTCGACGCTCGTAATGCCGAATCAGACGAACAGCACGTCGAACGTACTCTTCTACAACTATCCTGCGGGAGGATCTCCGACGTTAACGATCACCGATGGCGTCTTTTATCCGCACGCCGTCGCAATCAGCCACGTCGGGTCCCGTTAGCTACAGAGACCGAGGGCGCCGCCTCGCCGTCCCAGCGAAAGCGGTAGGTGGCGCCCTTTGCCACGTTCATCACCAAAGCCGGGCGAAAGCATGCAATGCAGGTTCCGCCGGCGTGCCGCACGCTCGGATAGACGATGCCCAACGAGCCTGCTTGGAGCAGTTTTTCTGCCAACTGCTGTGATGCGACGTAGCTTTTCGGATCTAAGTACGCCGCAAAGCGCTTGCCTTCGCGCAGATCGGCGAACTCGGCGCTAAAATCCGCGGTGAAGTCGTCGAATGTCACGTCGTCGTGCAATACGCCGATCTCGAGAAGATCGAGTGTCTTGTGAAAGGCGATTTCGGCAATCGACGTTTCGATTTCAAATCCGCAATACCACGCGCCGCGATCCGGGCCGTTGAAGCGGCTGCCCAATGGATGCGGATGCGTAAAGGACGCGTTGACCATCTGCGCGTACGGCAAGCCGAAGACGAGCTCGTGCACGTCGATGCCGCCGGGGATGCCGCCTTCGACCAAGGTGCGCTCGTTCGTGGCGATGTCGAGCTTAAAGATGTCGTTGAGATGGCGGCTTGAATCGGCAATGCGGTTCAAGACGCTCTGTCCGTGCTTCGACGCGATCAGGCGATGCGTTTCGTTGCGTCGGACGAGTGAGACCGGCGGGAGGCTCTTAGATACCGCCACGGCGCGCGTCGAGCAGACGGCGAACAAGCTGAATCGCCGGAATGCCCCCGCGGATCATGTACTCGAGCGGCGTGCCGCCGCGAAAGATCGGATTGTTGTTCGGAAGCGTGATCCAGCGGTCGGCGAGCGTTTTGCCGTGAAGGATGTTCAGCGCCTTGAAGATTCCGACGAGATAGGAAATGCGCAACATCGTATCCGGGTCGACGGCGCGTCGCGGCGATTTCTTGATCCCGTAGTACGTGCTGCTCGCTACGCCACCCAACAGCCGCATCGCATCCTCATCGCGCAGATGCCAGCACTTGACGATATTGAAGAATGCCTTGAGCGCCGAAGGCCCGAGGCGCTTGCACTCCTGCGGTGACGTGATGTCGATGAGTTCGGGCGGCTCGTACCGGCTCTCGGGGTAGGTTAGAACGGTCATTTGCTTCGTTGTCCTGTTTTGGAGATTATACACTCCAGAAATGGAGTACGCAAGCATTGTACAATAGCGGCCATGGAAATGGCCTGGCCTCCAATGGATTTCGCGGCGTGGGCACCGACGAAGCGCACCCTGCATTTAATTGCCCAGATGTTCGGAAAAGTACGTCTCGCGCTGGCGCCTCACCAGCCGAACTTTATCTTTACGGCCCTCTACATGACGCCGCGCGGCTTCACGACCAGCCCGATTCCGGTCGGATTGCGGCTCGTCGAGCTTCGGCTCGACGTCGTCGAGCGGCGCATCGAGGTCCAGGCCAGCGACGGGGGCGGCCGGCACGTGCCGTTTGCGGATTTGCCAAGCATCGCGGCCGTTTACGCGGCCCTGTTCGAGGCGTTGCGTGCCCTCGGGGTGGACGTCGAAGTGCGGCCCGTTCCGCAGGAGGTGCCCGACACCACGCCGCTCGACCGCGACGAGCGTCCTCCGGCGTTCGAGCTCGAGCACGCCCGCCGCTGGCTTACGGTGATGAGCGCGACTCAGGGGATCTTCGATCGTTGGCGTGCGCATTTCTTTGGCCGCACCGGCATCCAGTTGTGGTGGGGTGCGTTCGATTTAGCGCTGCTGCTCTTCGCCGGCAAGCACGTTCCGGCGCCGCTCGATCGTGGATATCTTATGAAATACGATCTCGACGCCGAAATGATGAACGCCGGATTCTACCCCGGTGACGACGCCAACCCGCCGTTCTACTACGGTTACATCTATCCCGAACCGCCGGAATGCGGGCAGCGCAGGGTTGCCGATGGCGTGATTTGGTCGGAGGCGTTCCGCGAGTGGATCATTCCCTACGACGCCGTGCGGAATGCACCTCAACCTGAAGAGCTGCTACGCGCGTTTCTCGACGGCGTCTATACCATTTGCGGCGATGCGGCAAACTGGGATCGACCTGCCCATTCGTACGTGCCGCCGCCGTTGCGCCACGCGCGTTAACCTCGCTTCGCGCGCTCCTTAGCTTCGTTCTCGGCCTCTTCCATCGTTTTCATCGCGGTCTCGAGATCGATGGCTTCGGCCATCTGCTGCGCCTCTTTGTCGGGCCGGTTCGGCAAGGATGGATCGTCACGACGCATTTGCTGGAGCAGCTCGATGATCTTGGCGGCGCGCTCTTCGTTGGCGAGAGAGAGCTGCAAGGTGAGTTGCGCGCGTTTTTCGGCAAGGGTACCTTGGCGATTTTCGGTGATCAAAATAAAGACTGCCATGAGTAGCGAAAATGCGCCGATGAGCAGCTGCAAGAGCGGAAAGTACGTCGCATCGAAACGGCCATGCCGCGCAAGCATTGCGTCAGCGCCGATCCAGACGAGCATGAAAGCGACGACGGCATAGGCGAACCAGGGCCGCCCGATCCGATCGGTAAGCCACTCGATGCCGAGCTGGGAGGGTGGAAGCTCTTGGAGATGTTGCGCGTGTACCTCCGCAACGGATCGAACGGCACGTTCCAGCGGCGCCCCGGTCGCTGGGCTGCTTCTCTTGGGCATAATCATCGCTTTCCCAAAATGGAAACTTAGCGTGCGCGCCGGAAGGAAAGCGAGCCGGGGCCTGTAGCTCAGCGGTAGAGCGGCCGGCTCATAACTGGTTGCGCGTAGGTTCGAATCCTACCAGGCCCACCACAAATCGCGTTTGTGCGGACGAGTCCGGACGAATCGGCCCCAGCTACCGGAGGCATCGATGAGAACAATCCTGAGCCGCTACGCTCTAAGCATGGGCGCTGCTGCGGCGTTGCTCGCGGCTTGTTCGGCGGCGCGGTCGCCCGTAACGCCGTTGATACCCGGCGTCGAGCAACGCGTCGATTCGTCTGCGTCTGAAAAGGTGCTGCACCGCTTCCCTCACGGCACCCGCTACCCGGATGCTGGCTTGGTCGACATAAACGGTACGCTCTACGGCACGACGCACGGAGCCGGAACGGACCATGGTACCGTCTACACCATCAGCCTTAACGGGGTAGTCAAAACGCTGTTCCGCTTCAATGGCGCCGACGGATCAAATCCTTCAGCGAACGTGATCGATGTAAACGGAACGCTGTACGGTACTACGTCTAACGGCGGCGCGAGTAATCTAGGCGTGGTTTACAGCCTCACCGCTAAAGGCGTCGAGAAGGTGCTGCATAGTTTCGCAGGAGGTCGCGACGGAGCGAACCCGGCCGGCGGCCTAACCAACGTTAACGGCACGCTGTACGGCACGACTCTGATCGGCGGAAGCAACTACTGCTATCTCGGTGAGGGCTGCGGGACCGTTTACAGCGTAACCACGACGGGCGCGGAGCGCGTGCTGCACAGATTCGAAACGTACTATGGCTCGCAAGACGGGGCGTCGCCGGACGGAACATTGCTCGACGTGAACGGCGTGCTCTACGGCACGACCATCTGGGGTGGTAACGCGTGGGGCACGGTTTTCAGCATCACCACAAAGGGCAAAGAAAAGGTGCTCTACCGCTTCAAAGGCCGTCCCGACGGATTTGGACCGGGCGCGGGAGTCATCGCTGTAAACGGGACGCTATACGGCACGACGCAAGGCGGCGGTAACGGCGGCTCTCCATGCCAATTCGGCTTCGTTGGTTCATGCGGAACGATCTTCAGCGTCAGCACGACTGGCACCGAGCACGTCATTTACAGATTTCAAGGCGGATTGGACGGCGAATGGCCCGCATCACCGCTGCTCGATAGTAAAGGCACGTTATACGGCACGACCTCGGGGGACGGGGTCGACTGCGGAATCGTTTATAAAACAAGCCCATCCGGTACGGAGCAGCCCCTCTATGGATTTAAAGGCGGTTCTGACGGATGCTCTCCAGGCGGCGGTTTAGTCGACGTGAGCGCCACGCTATACGGCACTACAGTTGTCGGCGGCGAAGGGAAGGGCTGTAACAGCAACGGCTGTGGAACCGTCTTCGCGCTGACGCCATGACGCGGTCGATCCCGTGAAC
>JAFAOZ010000045.1 GCA_019247395.1 Vulcanimicrobiota bacterium
AGATACGTGCGCTTGAGATCGACGCGCTGCAAGAGGCCCCATCCGTTGACGCCTTTACTATCGAGGATGTAGAGATAACGTCCGTCGCGCGAAAGCGCGAGGGCAGTCGGGTACCATGCCGTCGGTATCAAACCGTACCGGTAGCGCGTCTGACGTTGCGCATCGAGCACGGCGACCGCGTTGAGCCCCGCGAGTGCAACGTAGAGTCGCTTTCCGTTGGCGGCCAGTGCTTCGGCGCTCGGCTCCGCACCATACGGTGCACCGGGGTAGAGCCGTAGGTCCAGGCCTCGTAACACCCGCGGCTCGCCCGAGAGGCCAACGACCGCGATGCGATCGACATTGCCGAGCGCGACGTACGCCTGCTCGCCGTTGCGGCTTACTACCGTTGCGCCGGGCGCGGCGCCGCCCACGATCTCCGTTCCGTCAGGCGCGGCGTCCATTCGCACCGTTGCGGGGTCGCCGAGCTGCGCACCGGACGCATCAAAGACCGTTAGCGACGACGACTTTGCGGGGTCGAAGGCCGGCTGGATAAACTGGGGCTCACGCGCGGGCGGTACCGCCGGAGCGTAGGTCGATAAGCCGGTTCCGGCTGCGATGACCGCGCGCTGGCCCGCGGCGACGTACAAGGGAAAGTCGCCCACGGGCAGCGAGCGCTGCACGCTGCGCGATGCAAGGTCGATCGCATCGACCGCGTTGCCGAGATTGTCGGCGACATATGCGGTGCGGTTGTCTGGTGAGAGCGCGATCGTTGCCGGAAATGCGCGCGCGCCGGTGCTGCGCGTCAGCTGAATTGCCTGTCCGTCGGGCGAGAGTTCTCCGGCCGCGCCTAGATCGAAAACGCGTACGCCGCCGCTGGAGGCGTCGGATGCAAGCACGAGCATTCGCGCGGGATTTGCCGGGTCGGGAACTACCGCGACGCCCATGAAGAACGATGCGTTCGGATCGCGATATTCGTCCGCGATCTGCATCCTTTTCGTGTCGACGACCATCAGCGACGAGTTCGGCGGCGGAGCGTCGTTGGAGACGACCGCGTAGCGGCCGTCGGGTGAGAGTGCGAAGCCGAGCGGATTACCGCCGACAAAGAGCGTCGCACCCGCAGGTGCGGCGATCCGACCGTTCGGAAGCACCGAAATTGCGGGATGAATTTTATCCGGACCGGACGGCCGCATGCCCGCGGGCGACGAATACACGATCAAAGGAGCGGGCCGGCCCCCAGCGCCCAATAAAACGGCGGCTAATAACGCCGCTGCGATAGGTCTAAACGACGACACGGGAGGTAAGCCATTATCATGCGGGCTGCGGGGCCCCTGCCGACGGGACGGAGCGTTTACCGCGTCACTGAGGACGCTCACATTTTAGGGGTAGCTACCGCCGTGCCGCCGTTCGAGCTGGGCCAAGCCGACGTCATGCGGCGGATCGAGCTTGCGCTCGGCCCACGATCACCCGAGATCGTGCGCCTGCTTCCAATGTTCGGCAATACCGGCATCGAGCGCCGGTATTCGTGCGTGCCGATCGCCTGGTATGAACGGCTGCACGAGTGGCCCGAGCGCAATCGCGTTTATCTCGATTCCGCCATCGATCTGCTCGAGTCGGCGACGCGCTCCGTCCTCGCGCAGGCCGGTCGAACGCCCGACGAGATCGACGCCATCGTCGCCGTCTCGACGACCGGCATCGCGACGCCGAGTCTCGACGCGCTGCTCATGGAGCGAATGGGGCTGCGCCGTACGGTACAGCGCCTTCCGATCTTCGGTCTCGGTTGTGCCGGCGGTGCGATCGGTTTGGCTCGCGCTGCCGCGATCGCGCGCTCCAATCCCGATGCCCTCGTGCTCTTTCTGGTCGTCGAGCTTTGCGCGCTCTGCTTTCGGCGCGACGATTTCTCGAAGAGCAATATCGTCGCAACTGCGCTCTTCGGTGACGGCGCGGCGGCCGCGTTGATATCGTCCAAGGGAAGCGGTGCAAAGATCGTTGCGGGCGGCGAATACACCTGGCCGGATTCGCTCGACGTCATGGGCTGGGAAGTAACGGGCGAAGGGCTCAAGGCGATCTTTTCGCGCGACATTCCGGAACTGGTGACGACCAAGCTCCACGATGTTGCGGTAGATTTCTTGGCCGAGCACGGTTTGACGCTGCGGGACATCGAGGCGTTCGTCTGTCACCCGGGCGGCGCAAAGGTGCTCGATGCACTCGAAGCGGCCTTCGAGCTCGAGTACGGATCGCTGCACGTCGCGCGCGACGTATTGCGGGATTACGGCAACATGTCGGCGGCGACGGTTATGTTCGTGCTCGAACGAACCATCGCGAAGGGCTCGCTGTGGAAACGCGCCCTGG
>JAFAOZ010000047.1 GCA_019247395.1 Vulcanimicrobiota bacterium
CGCGCGCGGCTTGAAGCAGACCGCGCTGCAAGAAGAAGATCAAGCGACGATTGCACGTCAGGCGCTCGACCAACGCTTTGAAGATGAGGCGCGAAACGCACTACAGTCGTACCAGTCGGCGCTCTCGCGGCTGCAATCGGCAGGTCAGGCGAGGGCTGCTGCGGAGTCGGTTTACGCAAGCGAACTGCGACGCTATCGCAATAACGCTTCGACGACATTCTTAGTGCTGCAGCGTCAGGTCGAACTCGAACAGGCGCGCGGTCAGGAATTGCAGGCGCAGACTGATCTCAACAAGGCCGTCGTCGAGCTGCAGCGCTTCGAAGGAACGATTCTGACCGATAACGGCGTGACAGTCCAGAAGCTCGGCACCAAAGCGCTCGCGCCTCACCCAATCTCATCCTGACCCGGGCGCGGAGCGCCCGTGTCGAAGGACGCGCCCCTCCACGTAACCCTTTTGCCAAACAGGCTAATAAACCACACCGCCAAGCTCATACAATCTCGAAGCGGAATTAACCAGACGTCCGCCGGACGCGTGACGTTGAGGGCCGCGCGCGCGAGAAAGTGCAGCAACAGCCGTAGCACCAGCACGGCGGCGAGCAGCGGTAAGCCGACGCCGAGATTTTCGGATACGGCGAGGTAGAGCAGCGCAAATGGAAGCGCATACATCAGAAACGAGAAGGCATAGCCGGCCGGAGCGAGCGCAAAGTTCGTGCGTGCCCACCGCAGCTCGTGCGACAGGAGCGCGCGAATCGTGGCCTCGGGCACCGCGGTCTGCACGACATACCGCGAAAGCTCGATCTCCCGGCCGTGCGAGCTGACCAGTTGGCCGAGCTTGTGATCGTCGGCGATCGTTTCGCCGAGCGCCGGAAGGCCGCCGATCTGCTCCAGAACGCTGCGGCGGACTGCCATCGTTGCGCCCAGACAGAAGCGCAGCTTGCCGAGTGCGAGCGCGACGAGCACCGACGGAATGAACCCCTCTTCGATCTGCATGGCGCCTAAACGTGACACGATGGTTCGGCTTGGGGCGCCGCGATAGAGGCAAGTCGCACTGCCGGTCCGCTCGCTGCCGAACGACGCCGCAAGCGCTTGCAGATACCGGCGATCAACACCGATATCGCTATCGGCGATGACGACGATCTCGCCGCGCGGTTCCGCGCCCGCTTTTGCGAGATTGGCAATCTTCGGGTTCTTTATTCCGGGCGTCGTTCCGACGGCGATCCGCACGATCGACGGAAACTCGTCGGCAATACGTTGTGCAACCGACATCGCTGCATCGGTCTCGTCGTGCAGGCAGAGGATGACCTCAAAAAAGGCGCCATAGTTTTGATCGCATGCCGAGCGGAGATTTTCGTACAGCTGCGGCTCTAAACCCGCGATCGGCTTGAGTATGGAAAAACTCGGTAAAAACTCCGAGGCATACTCCGCCGGCCGCAACAAAAACGCCGCGACGCGCACATTTGCAAGCACCAGATACGTCGCTCCCGCGAGTGCGACGACGAGGATAGCCGTCGTCATGTGAGCTCGCCGTACGTCGTGCTCGTGATGCCGTTTCGTAGGATCGCATCGCGTACTCGCGGGCTAGTCAGCGCTGCCAGCTCACCCGCCCACGAAAAATCCTCGGTGCCTTTGTCGGCCCCCGCGAATGCCGCCGTCGCCGGATGGAAGAAGATCTCGGTGACGCCGTCGGGCAAGCTATCGAGTATCCGCAGCAACCGCTCCTCCGTCAAAGCGCCGGCCTCATTGACACCGAACGCATAATCGTTGCAAACCACGCCGGCCCTGCGTGCACGCAGCTGCATCAACGCTAGCCAAAGCGCGATAGTCCGCGTTCCCCCATGCGGCTCGCGCGGAATGCGGACTGCGCGCAGCCCGAACTCGCGGCCAACCTGTAGGATCAAGCGAAAGACCGTCGGATGAACGTGCATGTGCGATTGCGCGTCGGCGTGGTCTAGCCGTAGTCCGGTCGCTGCAAACCGCTCGAACTGCGCGCGAATCTCCGCAGCGAGCTGCGCGCGCACGCCCGGGCGGAAGAAGAAGCGAATCCCCGCGTGCACCAAGTCGGTCAGGAAGGCTCCGCCGGCGCCCACGAGATCCGGCACGCGCTCGGGCGGCAGCACCGGACGTCCGTGCACGAGCACGACGTGCAATCCTACCGCCAGCTCAGGCATCCGTCCTGCGCGTTCGATCGCATCCTCCGCCGCCGGCGCGCCGACCATCAAGCTCGCCGATCGTAAAACGCCGTCGCGATGCGCGCGCTCGACGGCTTCGTTCACCTCGGGCGCCGCCCCAAAATCGTCCGCGTTAAGAATCAGCCGCTTCACTCCACAACGTCTTGCGCGTTGCCGTCAGAGAGGCCCTGCGTCCAAAGAGCGATGCGCGGTCACCGAGAATCGGTAGAGTATGCCCGTTCTTGCTCTTGCGGTGCTCTATGTCGTGCTTACGGGCATTTATCTCTACCTTGCGATGTGGCGCTATGCGATCTTTCGCGGCGGCGTCGACGACGCAGTGTTCACGCAAATCGTCAACGGCGCATTCGGCGGCTTCTCAACGACGCTGGAAGGCTCGGTGAACCACTTCCTCGTGCACTTCTCGCCGATTCTTTATCTCGCGTTCCCGTTCGTGCGATTGTTCGATGGCACTCGCGGTTTGATCGTTTTGCAATGCCTGCTCACCGCCGCTATCATCTTCCCGATTTGGGGAATGGCGGCGACCCGATTCCCGAAATCGATCGCTTTTGCGGTCACGGCTGTTGCGGCGAGCTATCCGGTGCTCAGCGCCGAGGCGGTCGGCGACTTTCACGAGCTCGCCTTTGCGCCGCCGCTTGCGGCCACGCTCGTATGGGCTCTCGACCAGAGGCGCCGGAGCGTCGCGCTCGCGGCGGCCATACTCCTAGCCCTCGTCAAAGAGGATCAGTTCGTTGCGCTTGCCTTTATCGGTCTCGTCGTCGCCGTCATGTACCGAACCGACTCGCGAATGCGGTCGTGCGGACTGTGGATTACGGCGATCGGCGTCGGCGCGGCGGCTTTTTATTTTGGCCTCCTTCGCCCGATCATCGACCCGCATTTTCACTACTTCTCGCTGCACTACTACGAATGGTGGCGGCAGCCGGCGACGAGCGCTGGATTTGCAAGTGCGCTCTCCCCCGTTCGCTTGCAATATCTCTTTGCAATTCTGCTTCCGCTCGCATTTACGCCGTTGTGGTCGCGCTATATGCTGTTTGCGCTGCCGGGCCTCGCGGAAGTGCTGCTCTCGCACGAGACGATGACGATGCTGCTCGGCACCCACTACACAGCTGCTTGGAGCGCGTATCTGCTCTGCGCGTTTGTCGACGGCACGGCGACCGTCTATCGTCGCTGGCAAGTTGCGGGCGCGAGTTTGATGGTCGCAGCGCTCGCAGCCTCGATCTGGACA